>CAZAOW010000001.1:0-19354 GCA_964487075.1 Candidatus Woesearchaeota archaeon
TTGAAAAAGAATTTTGAGAACATTTGGAGAAACTTTTTCCTTGGTCTGAATAATAATTTTTTTGAAATTGAATCCTCAGAAATAATGTCAGAAAAAGTTTTTGTCGCGAGCGGACATTTGAAAAATTTCTCGGATATTGCCGCGAAATGCGGAAAAGGGCATATAGAACGAGCAGACCATTTATTGGAAAAACATTTAAATAAAAAATTTGAAGGATTAAATTCAGAAGATCTTTTTGATTTGATAAAAGAAAATAAAATACATTGTTCCGTATGCAAAAACCAGATAGAATACGTCGGTCCGATAAATATGATGTTTCCGATTCACCTTGGTTTTGACGAGACAACAACCTCTTATTTAAGACCTGAAACCGCGCAAAGCCCGTATGTTAATTTTAAAATTCAATACGAGCTCGCGAGGGGGAAACTTCCTCTCGGACTGGCGCTTATAGGAAGGGCATATAGAAACGAACTCTCTCCGCGCAATTTGCTTTTAAGACAAAGAGCATTCACGCAGGCGGAATTGCAGATATTTTTTAATCCGAAAAAAATAAACGAACATGAAAATTTTAAGGCAATTGAAAATCTTGTTTTAAGAGTCGTGTTAAATGATGAACGGGGAAAAGGAATACAAGAAATAAAATGCGGCGAATTGGCAAAAAGGGTTCCAAAATTTTACGTTTACTACATGGAAAAAGTCCAGCAATTTTATCTTGAAATATTAAACTTTCCGAGAGAAAAATTCAGATTTTTTGAATTAAATGAAAAAGAAAAGGCCTTCTACAACAAAAATCATTTTGACATTGAAGCGGAGCTTGGAAATCTAGGTTGGATTGAAATCGGGGGGGTGCATTACAGAACAGACCATGATTTGAAAGGGCATCAAGAAGTTTCAGGACAGAACATGTCAATTTTTGACGAAGAGACGAAGGAAAAATTTATACCGCATGTTCTTGAGCTCAGCTTCGGCGTTGACAGAAATTTTCAGACGTTGTTGACATTCGCTTATTCCTACAATGAAAAAAGAGACAACATTGTCCTGAAATTAAATCCGAAAATTTCTCCAATAAAAACCGCGATTTTTCCGATAGTAAAAAAACCTGAATTTGAAAAAATCGCAAAAGAAATTTTTAGAGATTTAAGTCTAGAATGGAACGTTCTTTACGACGAATCCGGCTCAATAGGAAGAAGATATGCAAGAAATGACGAAGCTGGAACGCCGTTTTGTGTAACTGTGGACGAAAATTCCGTGAAAAATAAAACAGTAACAATTCGCGAGAGAAATTCCGGAGAACAGGTAAAAATGAAAATTTCCGTTTTGAAAGAAAATTTAAAAAAGGCGATATCTGGAAAAAATATTTTAGATTTCGGAAGAATTATTGATACAAGAAAAAAGTAACTTTTCATGTTTCCCTCGCTTCGTTCGGTAAAAAGAAAAAAATAATCCTGAAAAGTTTTTAAAGAACATTTGCGTTGTTTGATTAATTAAAATAGAGGTGAAAATGGCATTAAGAACACCGAAACAGATTGCCTCAAAAATAAAGTCTCTTAAAAAAGAGATTTCGCTTCTTGAAATGGCCAAGAAGGCGGCAATGAAGGCAAAAAGTGCGGTAAAAACTGCGAGCAGATCTCTCCATCATTCAAAAAGAAGGAAGAGATCAAGTCATAAAAAAAGAAGATAATCTTTTTAACTATTGTTTTTTATTTTTATTATGGATTCAAATTGTATTTTTTGCAAAATCGTGAATGGAAACATTCCGAGTGTAAAAATTTACGAGGACAAGTTGATGCTTTCCTTTCTTGATATAAATCCCGTGAATTTTGGGCACGTTTTAATTATTCCAAAAGTCCATTATTCATGGATGACGGATGTTCCTGATGATTTGCTTGAAAAAATTTTTGTCAAATCCAAGGCATTGATGAACGCTGTTAAAAAAGCGACGAAAGCAGATTATGTGGTTCTTTCTGTTTTCGGAATTGATATCCCGCATTTTCATATCCATTTAATCCCAAGATTCTTTAACGACGATATCCCTAATTGGCCGACTAAAAATTACGGGGAAGGAGAAGCGGAGAAAATAGCTCAAAAAATAAGAAATTCTAAGAATTCAAATTAGCTTTTTTTGAAATAAAGTTGGCGATAAGAAGAGAGAAACTTAATCCTATCAAATCTATAAAAACATCTTTCAAACTCGGACTTCTCAATGGGACAAAAGATTGATGAAATTCGTCGGAGATTGCATAAATCAACGAAATTATCAGAGTTGAAAATATGTAAAAAAAACTTGTTTTCTTTTCTCCTTTGATAAGAAAGAACAAAAAAAAACTGAAAAGAAAAAAAACAGAGAAATGGTATATTGTTGCGGCGAAAGGAATTCCTCCTTTTGCGCTGGAACCTGGAAGAGAGGACATATAAAATATTTCCAATGCAATTAAAAAAAACATGATTAAAGAAACAAAGCGCCTCTTCTCCACCCAGAAAACCATAGAATTTGGTTTTTTAAGAAGTTTATAATATCTTATTTGTTTTGTTATATGTTTTCCAAAATAATCAATGAAAATGTCTCTGAGGAGTGCTGACCTCCCGACCTCGGCCTGCCCCAAAGTTTGAAAAATTTTTCCCGATGCGTGTGGGTAATAGCTTTTCTTTATGAGAGCCGCGCTCTACCGCTGAGCTACAGAGACAAAAAAAGAAGATGTAAATTGTTTAAAAAGGTAGCGAACCAATCAGTTTAAATGAATTCAAATAGGAAAGTACGCGAGAAAACTTCGTGTTCTCGCTGAGCTACAGGGACAAAAAGAAGAAATAGAATGCATTTAAAAGAATTGCGAAGCGGTTTTGTTTTTTGTCTGAGAAACATTTCAAAGATATCGTCGGGAAAAATACTTTTACGGAAACACAAGCTTTATAAAGGCGAAAAGTTTATAAACCTCACGTTTAAATTTTAAGGTTTCATTCTGAAAAATGGTCTTTGTAAAAAAATGTCCCGAATGTGGTAGCGCAAATTTGACTTATGACGCAAATCTCGGCGAAGTGATCTGCAATGACTGCGGTCTGGTCGTTGAGGAAAAAATGGTTGACACCGGCGTGGATCTCTCGGGAAAATTTGACAAATCTGAAAAAAAAGGTCGCGGAGGCGCTCCGATTTCAATACAAAAATTTGACAAGGGTTTGACGACAAATGTCGGAGAAATCTCTGATATTTACAAATTGGAAGCAGGGCAAACTCGTAAATTTTTAAGACTGAAAAAATGGCAGGAACGTGTTTCCACATCTATTGAAAGAAATCTGCGGCTTGCAATGGCGGAGTTGAGAGTTATCGCATCTTATCTGAATCTTCCGAATGTCGTCAGAGACGACGCTGCGCGCGTCTACAATTATGTTCTTCAGCGCGGTCTTGTCCGTGGAAGAAGTATGGAATCTGTTATTGCAGCATGTTTGTACACTGCATGCAGAACTTACAACATCCCGAGAACATTGGACGAGATGGCGACAGCTTCCGACGTTGAAAGAAAAGAAATCGGGAGAACTTACAGATTCATAATAAGAAAACTTGGAATTAAAGTAAAGCAATCCTCGCCGAAAGATTATATCGCAA
Organism: Candidatus Woesearchaeota archaeon; assembly: GCA_964487075.1. Classification (GTDB taxonomy): domain Archaea; phylum Nanobdellota; class Nanobdellia; order Pacearchaeales; family GW2011-AR1; genus JACQLK01. The sequence goes on from CAZAOW010000001.1 coordinate 3,599, forward strand.
GATTTTCTTCTGTTTTGAAACTTTCCCCAAAGACACAAAATGATGCTCTTAAAATCTTGAAGCATGCGGAAGAAGTTGAACTCACTTCCGGCCGCGGTCCAGCAGGAATTTCCGCAGCCGCGTTGTACGTCGCTGCGTTGATGAATGACGAGAAAAAAACGCAGCGCGAGGTTGCCGACATCGCGGGAATTACAGAAGTAACGATAAGAAATCGTTATAAGGAATTGATTGAAAAACTGAAATTGGAAGACAAAATCAGGCAGAAGGAAAGAGAGCTCGCCGCGAAGGGGAAATGATTATAAGATATTCTAAAAACGATGTTAGCGGTAGAAATTATTTCATAAACTATTAAATCCGCGATAAATATTTTTCGGGAATAAATTAATCGTCAACCAGGTTCCATCAGATTATAAAAGTTGGATTGTGCGTTAATCTAATTCAAACAAATTTTAACCACCAATAGCTCTTTTCAACTTTCCGTTACGAATTAACCTAGTGATAAAAATTTTTAACATTAATCTTTTCCCGTCGGCGAAGAAATCTGCCGAAGCCAATTTTGTAACACCTTGATATCGCGAGCGGTAGCGAGCGTAATCTTTAAAACCAATTTGTGTTTTCTTCTTTCACGCGGGTATGCCGGAGTGGTCAAACGGGCTGGATTAAGGCTCCAGTAGCTTAGTGCTTGCGAAGGTTCGATCCCTTCTACCCGCATTTTAAAATTTCGCGAAAAAAGAAATTGAGAATTATGTTTTAGATGTTTAGATTTAACTATTTTAGAATATCCTTAACCCCATTATACGCTTTTGTAATTGGATTTGTATCAACAGTTATTGTTGTGCCGACGAAAACCTCTTGATTTTCAGAATTGTAAATTTTGAAAGTGTATTTATTTGGGTCATAGTTATACCAACCTTTTTTAATCGCATCCACTTTAATTTGGATATAATACTGATTAGAATCCGGAAATGCTCTAAAGTACTCTATCTGGTCAAGATGATATCCTGTACTAGGAGAACCGAATATTTCAGGATTGTATAAAACTAAAGTATATCCCTTGCAAATATCAATTGATTTTAGGTTCAGTTTTATGTAAGCCATTCCTGGAGAAATGGTCTCGCTAGGATTAATCTTGATGTCTGCGACAGAAGATACCCAGTTAGCATCCTGAACGCATTGTTCTTTATTTTTTATCGTTTGTCTCTCAGTTTCTAATTTTTTGTTTAGCAATTCTCTTAAATACCCGGAATCTCTTTTGCCTTCTGTGAATAAATTATATTCTTCTGAGGTTAGAAGATTTTTCCTATAAACTCCGTCCACCAGTATTGAAAATTTGTTTGGGTTTATTTTATCGTACTTCAATAAGGAGCCCGCTTGATTAACGAGGTCTTCCAATTCTCCAAGAGCGGATTCCAATATATTAATTACAGTTTGCCCGCTTCCGGCAGTCGGATTATCTTCAATTCCTTTTGGAAGCCCAGTTTGAGGTGTTCCAGAAACTCCTCCCTGCGCAGTGCCTGTTGCCGTCGCTGTTCCCGCGCTCGCTCCCGTTTTGCATTCCGGGAATAAGGATTCAATGTATTGTTTTCTCTTTAAAACATTTTCAACAAAATCAACATCGGCCGTTCCTGTTGGTGGAGGGTTACAACCAAGTCCATTGTAAATCCTTAACGCTCTTTTCCATCCATTATAATCCGAATATCTTGAATAATATTTTGGCGTCTTACAAATAATCTTGCTCTTGTAAAAAGCATTATCTGAATAGTCATTAAGATATCCATTCAAAATCCGAACTCCTTTCTTAACATTATCTTCAAATTTCGGAAATGCTCCGTGTTCTTCTTTATTAATTTGCATTATCCCAAAACTGCTAGTAGAACCTGTTAAGTCGTCCTCCACTCCGTCGCAATACAAAGGATTTTTATTTTCATTTGCCTTGCAATGTCGCAACGAGCTTTCTTGCATTGCGACTTGAAGAACAAGACACTCAAAATTTTTAGACCCTGTATCTGAAATGATTTTTGCATCATCTATATTTAATTCTGGTTTGAGCGACGCGGCGATGTTAATAATTTTATAACCTAAAAGTTTTTGGCAATCCCATGTATTTTCGCAAGTAGCAACATTGGAATAATCATTTGCGGTTTTTTCCGCTATTTCCGTAGGTATTCCTGAATCATACGTCGTCGGAACAGCTCCCGGCACGCCAGGAACTGCGACAGGAACAGAAATTTTTCCCTTTAGTTTTTCTTGGAGAATTTTTGCATACGCATCTGCCCTTATCATAATTAATTTCGCTTTCTGCCAATTCAAATAAGCTCTTGAAATTAAATCAGAAGTAATCTGACTTATTTGTCCCTGTGCGTCAAATTTCTCCTCTATCTTTTTGATGTCTTCAGGCGTTATGAACTCGCCTTCTTTTTTCAGCTGTGCCACATAATTTTCCGACGTCTCTTTCAAAGTCGCGTTTTCAATATTCGTGGAAGTAATAACTTTCTTTACGCTTTCTCGGTCCAAGAAACATTTTAATTTTCCTTGTCCGTCGCATGTTCCCACTTGAATCCATCTGCTGTCTTTTGTTCCCATGAGAGGGTCTGTTCCTTTTCCGGGATTTTCAGTTGAACAAACTCTTACAATTTGCTGGCTATAAAGCGCAGGGTCAACATAATCCTGCAATCCTTCCTGCAAATTCGGATTTATGAAACCATACAGACTAGGAGTTCCGGAGATGCAGGATTTCTCCGATGTAATGTCTGTCTGCGAAGCTTGCTCCTGTGAATACAAATCATTCAAATAATCCAAACCGAAATCAGTTGTAACTCTGTTGAATCCGCATTCTTCCTGATTGTTGACGCTGACGCAAAGTTGCTGATATCCCGACGGTGCTGTGAAATCTTTTGTCTCAGATGCCGCTTCTCCGGGAGGTATGAATCCGGAAGCAACTGCAATTGTCGGAGCAAATTGAACAAAAGAACTTCCGCTCGGATTTTTCAAATAAACATTATAAAATGCTCCGGCGTTTCTTCCGGCTTCCCCGTTGTTTTCTCCTGCAAAAACATGATAAAATACTTTGTATCTTGATGTTGCCGGAACTGTGGCTGTTGTGAATGTTGCTTCTGAAAACCACGCAGTGTATTGCGGCGGTGATTCCGGTTTTATCAATGAGTCAAAAAATTTCATGTTGCTTGGATACGTGGCGGAAACAAAACTTTTGCAAACAGCGTTCCCGACTTCTTTTATGACGCCTGTTCTGAACGCTTCAAAAGACGCCGCGCCGTAATATTGAGTCATGTAATCAATTGATTTTCCCGCGTTCTCCCATGCGCTCTTAACTCCGAGATATTCTCCTCCGCCCCTTCCTGTTTGTCCTGTGATTCTTTCAAATATTTTCGGAACAATTATTTTCGCCAGCGGCTGCACCTGACTCCAGAAGAAATCGCAAAGATAAACGCTGTGAATCTCGTCACAGATTCCGACGGTTTCCCCTGTTTCCAAATTCGTTTTTAAACAATCTCTGTAATTTTTTTCAACAGAAACAAATCCGTCAATTCCGGCTTTTACTCCCGAAAGGCAGATTGGAACAACAATATCTTCTCTTGCATTAGGAAGACAAAGAGCAACGCTTCCGATGATTCCCGATTGAATTACATTCGGAACAGAATACGTTCCGCCAAGATTGCATCTGCTGCTTGGGCAAACAACAGGGTCGCACGCGTTGAATAATAACAGGCATTCTTTCGGCGACATGAAATCCTGGCATTGAACATCGGGGTTTCCGGTGCTCGGCTCCCCGACTTTTATAAACTCGTTCAAAATTTTGACTTGCTCAACTCCGGACGTATATCCTCTTGAAGCGTCTTGCACGGCTTGCGTCGCCCTCGAGATAACTCTTTGCGTTTCGCTCGGACCTAAATTTTGGAATTCTCCCGAGACTTGCTGCAATCCTGGGTTGAAACTTCTGCAGGTATCGTCGCCGAGGTTTGAATAAAATTCCTCTCTTCCGTTTTTTCCGACGTTGCACAAATAAAAACTGTTCAATTTTCCGGATTCATCGTAAGCTCTTATTCCGCCGCTGTCTGTGGCGAGTCTCGCAAGCGCGCCAGGAATTAATTGCTTTGTCGCGACATACCATCCTTTGCTTGTGTCAAAAGGAATTATTGAAGGAAGCCCTTTATAGGGTTCTGTCTCAAAATATTTCACTCTCGCGTCCTTGAATTTGTTTTCATAATAACTGCTGTCGTATTTTATGAATTTTGAATATGCGGTTCTTATCGTTCTCTCATCTTCTTCTGTTGTCTTTGAAACTTTTATTGAAGTTCCGGTTGAAGAAATGCTGTTGTAATCGTAAACTTTGTTTATTGTATAAGTGGAACCAGAACCTTCCAAAATAAGGAGATATTTCTTGTTGTTATAAATTGCAATTTCCGTCGGGAATGTGGTTTTTTCATCTCCTGTCAAGTCTCCTTCTTTCGTGCCTTCAATTTCCTTTTTCAATAAAAGTCCTCCGTTATAAACTCCTTCAACAGAATTTTTTTGAGAATTAACATTTACACCGATCTTTCCATTTCCAAGTTTTGTCTTCGCCAATTCCTCCTGCACAGAAATATAATCTTTAAAATTATCAGAATTTGTTTTTATGTCCGACAATATTCTGTACAATCCTCTGTCGGCAAGTTTTTTCATTTCAGAGCTTGCGGAAGAATCTGATTTGATTAAATTCAATCTTTCAATGTCTTTTGCCTGCGTAAGGGAAATTTTCCCATCTTTGTATCCTTCTTCTGAAAATGCCGCCGCAATATTTCCGTCAATAGTTATATTGTCTTTTCCGTCTTTAGTAGTATCTGGGTTCACGACGCTTGTTCCTAATTTGTTTTTTATCTCGCTGAATTTGACATTGAGGTTTTTTTCAGTGATTCCTTCTTGTCCCTTGATTATTCCTTCAAACAAATTAACGTCTTTTTCAATCTTGTCAGAATTTTCAAGGAGACATTTGTCTATCGTCGCGTAATTATAATTTTTTTTGTCGTTGACTCTGTCTTTGCAAATATCTGTCCATCCTCCGGAGCTTCTCATAACTTCTTGTCTTGCTATTGCGCGTCCGTCAAAATTCTGGAAAAGATTTTTTATTGTTAACGTTGTTCCGACGGCAAGGCATGCCGCGTTGAAAACCTTTACAACTTCCCCGACTTTGTCCGAAGTTTCTTCCCAATTTTCAATTGATTCGTCCAAGATGTCTATTTTTTCCTGTATTTTATCCGGAGAAAGTTGTATCGCTCTTTTTTCAATACCGACGGTAAAACTGAAATTTGCCTGCGTTCCTGCGTTTTGAATGTTCGGAAGAACAGAGACTTTCGCAACTTTTTTCAAATTGACTTTTGTCAAAGTGAAGATGTAATTTCTTTCAGTGTCTCCCACATTTTTTCTCAAAACAACTTCGTTGGTAAAGAAATCTTCTGTTCCGGCGCCCCTGAAATTAACTCTGATTCTTGCGGAATCTTGCACCAAATCAAGAAGTTGAATGTAATCATTTCCACCGCCGTAAGATTTTTGTACTGCATTATTTTTGATTAAAATATCTCTCCCATTGTCAAAGTTTTTTTCTTTTATAAGAATAAGAACGTTGACATTTTCGTCTTTCAATTCAATATTTCTCCAAACACTGGCTTTGTTTACAATTCTTTCGTCAATATCCATCCAAATTTTGTTTTGAAGTACATCTGCAGACCATTTCCATTTTCCATCAAAAAATCCAAAATAAATTTTGTCCAAAACAATTCTATCTAAGGGTGAACTGCCTGATATCGAACCACTAGAAGAAACTGTGGATGTTATAAATTTAGGAAGTTTATACTCAAAAACATTTTCCGGATTTTCATTCAGTGTAAGAATTTCGTTCCTCGTTAAAATGTAGGGTTCAACATTTCCATTCGGTTTCTTTACAAGAATTTCAGCGCTGAAATCGTTAAAAGAAGGTTCTGAAACATCTTCAAGGGAAATTATTTTTGTCCTACCATTTATTACAACGCCGTTCATTGAAACAGCGTCGCTGGAGATTTTTGTTGCGACGCAATCAGCGGAAACTCTCTTCGTTTCTTTCGGATATTTTTGCTTGAATTCTTCGCACAAATCTGAAAGAGTTTTTTTCTGGGACATCTGGGAAGAAAGTTGTATGGATTTCTCAAATGCCTGAATTCCAAAAGTGTCTGCTTGATTTTCGTCTTTTTCATTTGCAAGTTTGTCAATTATCTGCCTGTAATCGCTCATTGCTTTCTCAAAATATTCTTTGGCGCTCTCGTCGGAGAATACAATATTTCCCGGTTCAGAAAGCCCGAGGATTTTTATTTTTCTGTCCATAACTTCTTCCGGAGCCATGTCTTTTTTGTAATTCATTCTCACAAAACTTTTCCCGTCTTTTATTCTTTGATATGCTCTATTTGCCGTGCCGACAAACCATTTCACAACGTGTGCAGGAGCATTTACAATCCCGGAGCTTGTAACTCCTGAATACGTCAGCGATTTTACAACGAAATTCGCAGAAGCCAAATCTTCTTCTGTCAGTCTTTCTTGATTGTAGGGCATTTTCAAAAAATACAAAAACAAATCATCAACATTTTCTGAATTATCAGTTGTTCCGATGTATGCAAGATAAACAGATTCCAGTCCGTCTTTAGTTGTATAAACTTTGTCACCAAGTCCGACCTCTTGTATATTCAAAATATCCTTTGATACTTTTGTTTCAGCAGCTGCTGTTTTTTCCGTTATTTCCAGTTTTATTTTCGGATTCAATTCCAAAATAATCCTTTCAGATCCGTCGTCGGTTCTGCACCCTATTTGAACTTTTTTTACGAGCCCCTTCGTTTCAACAAGATTTGCAGTGCATTGGTTGTTCAAAAATTTTTCTCCTTGAACAACTTCCATGATTTCTCCGTTGATGTTCAATCTCGCCATTGTGTCGGGATTCTGAACGTCGTCCAAACGAATTTTCAATCCCGCTTGACAATAAAGCCCTGGAAGATAAACCTCTCCGGAAGTCTGCCCTTTTTCCAAATTAAATGTTGAAACCTTGTTTGTTGAATCCAAGTAAATTGAAACAGTTGCTCCCGTGTTGTCAATTCCGCTGACTCTGAGGAATCCTTTCCCGCTCCAGAAACTTGACTGCGCGTATTTTTCATTCCACTGACTTTCCGTCATCTCGGGAAGATACTGCGTCGCCTGCCCGACGCCAAACGCGTTTTCAATATCGTATTTTATATTCGCCGTGAGATTTCCGGAAACAAAATCAGGCATTGAAGATTCGTTTTTCTGCTGCTTCAAGACAATCACTGCATATCCTATATTTTGCAAAATCGGAGAATTAAGCAGCGTCGTGCTTGTGCTTCTCAATGCCGCCTGCGCGGGGTGAAAACCGATGCCTGCAATTTCCTCGGGATATTTTCCGTCAGGAGAATTGAAAGAAATAAAATCAATTGCGTTAACGCTAATCAAAGGATTTATTTTTGTCGCATACAGCTGGCAAAAAACAGGCACATTCTGGTCTTCAAGCAAATCGCTTCTCACAACACTCGGCGTGCAGCCGAACGGCGCGACTTGAACTATGAAATCATTTCCCTTTTGACATTGATTTGAATTAAATGCGGGGAAATTTATGCCTTGCCCTCCGAGATAACTGAAGGAATTTCCGCCGGGAGAAAAAAGTTGCGGATTTGAAAATGAAGCAGCTGATGCAAATGTTGAAAATAAAATTGCAAATAGTAAAAACATTCCAAGCATCATTCTTTTTTGTTTTTTCATTTTTCTTTTTTTCCTCTGGAGCAATGCGCCTTTTCGCGAGCGGCGTTTCCACGCATCATTTGAAAGTTACGTCCAAATTTTTATCGTCAATCAAAACATAATTTTGCTGCAGTTGGTCCAATGTTGTCGGAACAGGAAAACCGGGAACATTTATCTCAATTGCATTTGAGTTCTCAAGCTCTGATTCAAGGATGTAATAATTTTGCTGTCCTCCGCCGGCGAGCGCGTTTGAAACAATTTGCGCGGGGAAGTCTATGTTAAAGCATTTTTCTTTTGTAAATCCGAAAAATCCTCCGATTCCGGAATCGGGGGTATCAATGCATTGTTCTCTCGTCGTGGCTCCGATGTTCAATGAAGAGCTTCTGAATATCTGAACCAAAATTTCGTATTGCCCTTCGCTCAATTTCACAGTTTTCTGCTCGGGATATGCGACTGTTTTTGAACTCCCGTTTGAATTGACAAAATTTATCACAGCTTGCCCATTGTAATTGCTTCCGTCCAATTTTAACTCAACGTTCTTTTCATAAATTTTGTTCAGGAATATGTCGGAAGTTTCTTGTTGCGTTGAAGAATAAGAAATTTTCTGTTCTTCAAATCCGTCTGCTCTCGCAATTAGGAATCCGTTTACACATTGCGGGACATTTCCTTGAATTTTTCCGTTTTCAGTTTTTCCGATATAACAACTTGTTCCGGCGCATTCGTACGAAATTTCCGCATCAACAGAATTGAATTTGTTGTCAAAAACACTCACGCTTGCCAAAGCATTTTTCTGATTGCACAAATCAGGTATTTCAACTAAAACCGATTCGCTCTCGTTGTCAGGAATTCTTGGTTTGTTCCCTTGAATAACGACGGCAAAAGGAAATTGGAACGTTTCACTCTCGCCGGAGATTTGGACTAAAACGGGATATTTGACGCTGTATACGAAATGATAAGGGACGTAACAAAATCCCAAAGCACCCAAGCCCGGCTGCGTTCCTACGGGATTTGAAATCAGCGCGGTTTCCTCGCTTGGATTTACTTCAAAACTGTTGCTCCAATTTCTTGAATTCATAAATCTGACTTCGCCTTGGATTGAAATGTCGGAAACAAAATATTTGTTTTTGTTTCCCGCGCTGTTTTTCGTTGTAAGGGCTAAGGTGTTTGATTCAATGGCGGCTTGGACTTCAGAATAAATTTCGTTAGCATCCCATACCAAAGGCGAACAAGTCAGTTCAACTCCATCAACAGGAGCGTACAATCTGAGAGTGTCAATTCCGTATTCTTCAAGGAAAAGATTTGACTGTTCGTATTCGTAAATCTTTCTCGCGGAATCGTACAATTTCCCAAGTTCCGAATTAACAGTTGTTTCGTGGTTGGAGATTGTAACGCTTTCGTCTCCTCTGGAAATTGTCAGGTCGCGGTTTAATGAAATTTCAACGCCAGCGTCGGAGATATCGGTTCTTGCGTTTCCGTCGCCGAAATTAATTGAAAATCCGTCATCGTAATATCCGTCAAATCTACAATTCCGGATTTTTTCATTGACAAAATCCGCCAGTTGTTCTTCCATTTCGCTTTTTGTCGGCATCTGTTCTTTCGGAATATTATTTCCTGAAACATAATACCAATAAGGAATCGGATTTCCCAAAAAATCAAGTTGCGATGAAAACGGCATGAATGCGCTTCCCGATTCAAATTCCGGAATTTCTATATAGCCTGCCTGAGTTTCAAGAATGTCAATTCCGATTCTCGCGCTGTCCTGCAAACAAGAAATAAAAGTATTGTAAACCGGCTCAAATCCTGTTGGAAGTTCTGAAACAAAAACGCCCTGTCTTGCAACAAAATATATCGCAGTCCCCGCAACTAAAATAATTGCGAGAATTATGAAAATTGTTAATTGTCCCCCCTCATTTCCCCTCTTAAAAATCATCTAAAAAATATGCAAATTATATATATAAAGTTTATCGGTTTTTACTTTGGCACGTGAGGAGCCTTCAAAAAACTGAAAATGGCGATAAAAAGCAGAACGCCGCCTGCAAAGATAATCCACTGATTGTAAATTGTGATGAGTTCGGGAATTTCCACAAAATTGAATGGATAATTGACGAAATAAAAACCCAAAACAGCATAAGCCAAAAGGATAATTAATTTGTTCACCATTATAAAATATGCAAACCATTATATTTAAATATTTTCAAAGCACAAAAATCTCGCAGGTCCTGTTGTCCAATGGCTAAGACGCGTCCTTGACGTGGACGAGACCGCGGTCCGATTCCGCGCAGGACCATTCATGCGATTGCAAATCGCATCGCGGGTGTTGGAGAAAAAAGTTTAAATCCTAAGGAAGGTTACGCGAAGGACCATTTTTTGAAAAATGAATTACATAGAAATCAATAAACAAGCATATGATAGGGCAGCCGAAGAATATTTAGAAAGAGCAAAAAATAAGTCTAATTTTGAAGAACCTTTAGAGAATCTCGTTGGAACTCCCCTAAGACTAGCAAAACAAAGATTTGATAAAATAAATGTATTGGAAATTGGTCCTGGCTCCGGAGAAGTTTGCGCTTATCTTGAATTAAAAGGATGCCAGACTACAGCAGTTGATTTCTCTGAAAGAATTTTGGGGGTAGTTAAAATAATTTCTCCAAAAACAAAACGAATCAATGAAGATATTTTGCAAAGTGAACTTCCAGAAGATAAATACCAAATTATTTACTGTGGTGCACTTATACATCTATTCAAAAAAGAAGACGCTGAAAGACTAATGAAAAAAATAAATAAATCTTTATCCAAAAAAGGAATTCTATTTATGAACACAACGATACATGAGAAAAGCGACGAAGGGTTTTATGAAAAGCAAGATTATCAAAGTAGAGTTAAGAGATTTAGGCATAAATACACCGAAGAAGAATTCAGAGAATTGATTGAAAGTTCAAACTTCAGAATTTTGGATAGAATCACCACAGACGAACAAAATAGGGAAAAGTTCTGGGTCGCCTACATTTCTGAAAAACAATAGTCCTTAAAAATGGTAGGTAATTAGAAAATTGATGAATAAAGAGAAGGTTTACATCGCTGGAAAGTTTGAGTTAAAAGATGAAGTAGTCCGTTGTTTCAGGAACTTGGAAGAAGGGAATTATGAAGTTGCATATGATTGGACAAAGCACAAAAATATTAAACCATATCCAGAAAATCAAGCAACAGCAAACGAATATTCCGAAAACGAAATTCAGGGAATAATAAACAGCGACATCTTTATTTATCTCTCCGCCGAAACAGGGCACACACTTCATATGGAATTTGGCGCAGCGTTGGTTTTATGCGCAAAATCAAATAAACCCCACACAGTTTACGCCGTAGGCAATTTCAAAGATAATTCTCCGTGGCTTTTCAATAAAAGAGTCAAAAGAAGAAGCAACCTTGAAGAAGTTGAAAGCGAATTATTACAAAAAAGCAAATTGTTCCGACATTAATTTTCTAAAACCCGCGCGAACCTCATTTCACGAGGCGTTTTGTTTTGCAAAACGGCGCGGGTTTCTCAACAACCTTTAAAAATCCATTTTTTCTTGAATTAAAATGGTTACAAGATTAAATTCATCAGGCGTTGGATTCGTAAAATTCATGGACGCTGGATTCGTAAAAACCCCGACGCTAAATTCGCAAGAATTTATTTCCCCTTTCAGGAGGTTTTTACTATGAAACTCCCAAAAACAACAAACAGGTTTTGCCCGTATTGCAAAAAGAAAACCGAGCAGAAAATCAAATTGGTTTCCACGGGAGCAAAGCGTGGAACTCTTACAAGAGGTAGCATTTCAAGGGCGAAAGCCCGAGGTCGTGGTCGCGGAATCGGAAACAAAGGGAAATGGGGTTCCAAACCTGCAGTAGGTAAATTCAAAAGAAAAACAAAAACTACAAAAAAAACAAACATAATGTATTCGTGCTCTGTCTGCGGAAAGTCTAAATACAGACAAGGCAGAAGAAATAAAAGGGCGGGAAAACAATTGCAGGAATAAAATGATAATCAAATTAAATTGGAGGGAAAAATCCGCATGATTTTCATTGCGTGATTTCCGTCAAGGTGTTGGAAGAAATCACCCTTCAACGCCGAGTGGAAAGAGCGCGAGAAAACATGGAGGTTGTCTCGCATGGCACAAGCAAAAAGAAAAAAGCGTTTTTTTGATATTGAAATTCCGATTATAAAAAAGGAAACTCAAATTCAAGCATACGAACCTAAGGAGCTTGACGGAAGATTTGTAAGTTATGACTTGACGCGGTTTTTAAAAGGAAAAAGCGCGTTGTTTCAAATCAAGATAACTGTTGACGGAGACAGAATTATTTCAACGCCAAGGCAAATAAAAATTCTCCCTTATTTCCTGAGAAGAATGGTAAGAAAAGGGACGAACTATGTTGAAGACTCTTTTTCCGCGGAATGCAAAGATTCTGTTTTGACGATAAAACCATTCTTTGTTACAAGGCGGAAAATTTCTCGCCATTTGCGCGGCGTTTTGAGAAGCAAAGCAAAGGAAGAGATAATTGAATATGTGAAAAACAAAGACGCAATCGTGATATTTGAAGATTTAATCCGCGGCGATTTGCAAAAATTTCTGAGTCAAAAAATGAAGAAGATTTATCCGCTATCGCTTTGCGAGATAAGAATTCTGAAGGTTGAGAGTCAAAAGGCGTAATCCTTTAGTTAATTCGTCGCGTCAAATTAAAGAGAAATAAAAAATCTTAAATACTTCCGGCGTTTTTTTTCTTTTATGGATATGAGTATGGAAGAGGTTGAAATCAATCCGGAAGACAAGATTAATTTAAATCATAAAATAGTAATTCACAAAAAGTGCGGCAAAAAACATATTGATAATGAAATTTTCAAGACGTTCAATCACAGAAAACATCTTTGCCATCATTGCAATGAATTTTTCTATGACGATGAAAGAGGAATCGGGGTTTAATCTGCAATAAGAAATCTTTTAAATAACTTATTCTGTTAATTTTTATAACTTCCTTCTTAAAGGGAGGGGTTGATAAGGGCGAACCGTAGGTTCCCTTTATGCCTCCGTAGCTCAGTGGCAGAGCATCGGTTTTGTAAACCGGGGGTCGGGAGTTCAACTCTCTCCGGAGGCTTTTAACTCAAAGTTTTTTATCACAACATTTTTTAAACAAAGGCCTCTATAAATTAAAATGGTATGGCAAGATATAGTAATTTCATTAACAATCATTTTAGCGGGATACGCCTTAATCCCGCAAGTGATACATGGTTTTAAAGTTAGAAAAGGGCTGATAACTTATCAAACCTCTATTATGTACATGATCGCCATTTATACAGCTGCGATAGTTTTTATCACATTAAAATTATATTTTTCAGCAACAATGAATTTTATAATTGGAACATTATGGCTTGTTCTTTTAATACAAAAAATAGTGTACAAATAATTTTCAGTCGCTTCCACAGGATTTTCACAACACCAAATCCGCTTTCCCGTCCTCAACAAGAATTTTAACAATGTCTTTTTGCAACTCTATCTTGTCGCCTTTTTTGAAAGGTCCTAACATTTCTCCGTTTAAATCCATGAACTCTCCGATGTCTTCCTTGAACAAAACAGAGATTTTTTCTTCGTTTTCTTTTTTTCCATTCAAAAATCCGACTATCTGATTCTCCGTTGATTCAAGGCATTTCATTAAATTGTCAAACATTTCTTTTTCAAAATCAAGCATGTTCTCAAAATCTTTTTTTGACGTTCCCGTCTCCGCCGCAATAAGAACAAGCGTCATTATTTTTTTTCTCCTCCTCAAAATTAATTCCTTAAAGAGTGTTCTCGTGTTTTCAAGCTGTTTTTTTACTTTGGTTGTTTCTTCGGAAAAATCGTCGGCGTTTTTTACGGAAAAATTCTTTTTCTCCCTGAGATAATTCGCAACTTCTTCAAGAAAATCTTTCGGCAGCGTTTGAAGTTCCTCGCTTCTCTCTTTTCTCACCGCTTCGTAAATGTCATTGTAAGTAATCATCAATTGGAAAAAGTTCGTCTGTTTTTAAGAATTTTTGTTCTGGAAAAAGCATGTTAAATTTTGACTTTAATGGAATAATTGAATTCGCCGGTAAGAAGAGGTTGATATAATGGGTTTATCGCTCAGTTCATCTGTGGTTGATAATTTTGAGAAAAAAGGGTTGCACATTAACATGGGTTTCGGGGCGGGTGGGAAATAAATTCAAACCTTGATTTTATACTCGTAATATCGGTCATAGGGGATTTTCCATTTCACAGATTCAGTTCTCGTGGATTTTTCCATTATTTTTCTGAAAAGTCTTATTGAATTTCCGTGTGCAGATATGGCAACGCTGATTTTTTCTTTTTTCATTATTTTCCTCAAATCGTTTATAAAACTCTTGACTCTTTTTTCAACCATGGCAAAACTTTCTCCTTTCGGAGGTTTTGCGTCATAACCTCTGTGAATTTTCTCGTATCCCTTTTTTCCTTTTTTTCTGATAAAATCCTCGTGGCTCGTTCCATTAAGAACGCCATAATTCCTCTCAATCATTCTGTCGTCCTTAATTTTTTTCTTGCATTCGGAATGAAATTTCAAAACTTCCCTCAACGTATCTTTTGAACGCGAAAGCCGAGTATAGAAAGCGAGTTCAAATTTTTTGTTTTTCAGTTTCCCTGCAATTATCTTCGCTGATTTAACCCCTCTCGGACTGAGTTTTGAATCTTTCCACCCTGTGAAAATCCCTTTCTCGTTGTAAAAAGTCTGCCCGTGTCTGAAAAGATAAATTTTCTTTATAGTCATTTGCAAATCACGTTAAGAAAGTTTTTAAGTTTTGGGAAAACCAAGATAAATCACAAAATTTCAAAAATTTATAAATCCGCGATGATTGTTACAAGAATGTTCAAATTCCTGAAAGACAAACTCAAAAATTGGACGGAAAAAATCTCTGGAAATGCAGTAGCAGAAGATAAAGAGATAAAAGAAAAATCCAAAAAACTGGTAAAGAAAAAAAAGGAAAAGATTGCGGCAAAAAGAGAAAAAGAAATTTTTGCTGAAGAAAAGGAAACGGAAAACGCCGAGGAAAAAACGCAGGAAATCCTTGAAGAGGAAACAAAGCCGGGAACAGAGTCTTTTTTTCAAAAAGTAAAATCTAGGATTTCAAAAGTCAAAATAACCGGAAAAGAATTTGAGATTTATTCCGAGGATTTGAAAATGCTGCTTCTTGAAAACAATGTCGCGTTTCCCGTCGCTGAAAAAATAATAGAAAAGTTAAAAGAGAAAATCGTCGGACAGGAGTTTCTTAAGAAAGAAGTTGAAGGGCAAATCAAGGAAACGCTGAGGGACATCATAGAAGACATTTTGATAGAACCTTTCAGTGTAACGGACAAGATAAAGGAAAAGAATGAAAAAGAAAATTTGCCGTATGTAATTTTGTTTTGCGGAATTAACGGCTCTGGAAAAACAACGACAATCGCGAAAATCGCGGAATATCTAAAAAGCAAATTTTTCTCTTCCGTGATTGCAGCCGGAGACACTTTTCGCGCGGCATCAATTGAGCAATTGAAAAAACACGGGGAAAGATTGAATGTTAAAATCATTTCCCACGACTACGGTTCCGATCCCGCCGCCGTTGGTTTTGATGCCATAAATTTCGCGAAGAAAAATAAAATTGAAGTCGTTTTAATAGACACGGCGGGAAGAATGCACACCGCGAAAAATCTCCTTCGCGAGATGGAAAAAATCACGCGCGTTTGCAAACCCGATTTGAAAATTTTCATAGGCGAATCAATCACGGGAAACGACGCTGTTCAGCAGGTTGAGAGCTTTGACGAGGCGATTGGAATTGATGCAATAATATTAACGAAGGCGGACATAGATGAAAAAGGGGGCACGTCTCTTTCCCTCGGCTTTGTAACAAAAAAACCTATTTTGTTTCTCTGAACAGGGCAGGAATACGACAAAATAGAAGTTTTCAATAAAAGAAAATTCGTGCAGAAGTTGGGA
>CAZAOW010000002.1:0-16208 GCA_964487075.1 Candidatus Woesearchaeota archaeon
AAAAAGTTCTTCGGAAGAAGAGTTAAAAAAATAATTTATGCAAGAATAAGAAAATAATTATTGTTGCAAAATATAAAATCGCTCGCGCCTTGCGCTCGCTTTTTGGTTGCTCCAAAATCGGCTTCGCCGGATTTTTCCGCTAGAAAAAATGATAATGGAAAATCCAACAATAAATTTATTTCTAGATTAAACTGAACTGTTGGAGCGTAGTTAAATAAACAAATTTCACAACAAACTTTTCTCTCATAAAACCCCAAAAATAAAAAATAGAAGAAAGTTAAAAATTAAATCAAATTATCTTCTTCTGCGTTTGCCTGTTCCTTTCATCATCATTCCCGCGCAAAGTCCTTGACATTTGTGGCAAAGCAATGAATGAACTAATAAAACAGCTGCGGCGACAAGTACAATCCACTTGGACGTCATTGCAGAAAAAAACTGCGTGTTCCACTGAGTGAAAACTATAATAACAACCGCAAGCAAAAGTTCGCACCATCTACAACTCATTTTGACCCTCCTTTATTGAATTTATTTATAAATTTAATTTGAGGAATTTTTAGTTCCTTAATTTTTATCAGTAAGTATATTATGGAATATATGTTTATAAAGATAAGGGTTGAGAATTTTCCGACAAAGGATTTAATGATTTAATCTGGACACTATCTCTTCGTATTGTTCTAACATTTCATAATTTCTCGTTGCACAACGCATGCCAAATCTAAAACAGGGCGTTTTGTAATTAAATGAAAGAAATCTCTCATCTAAAGTGCCGTGTTTTTTTATGTGTTTAGAAATATTTGTATAAGAAATTATCCCTTTACGATATTGTGAAAGACCTACGCCAAAAATAATGCCGCCAAAAGGAACAAGATAGATGTTATTATAAGCAGCATAATAAGTTATCCCAATCCCTGTTGCAGTCAATAAAAATCCGTCCGGGGCTATCTCAACTGGTTTTACTAAATTGTTTAAGATTTTTTTTAAATTCATATAAATCCGATTTTTTCCCGCTTATAAAGATAAGGGTTGAAAAAAATTTATTGGGAAACGCCCCCAATCAAATAAGAGGTGTTTCAAATAAAGAAGGACATTGGACTGGCAAAGCGTCCTACGAACCGAAGGAAATTCTTTAAATTATTTGTATAAAAAATCTCCGATTTTTTTCTATCTTAAAAATTTGATGGTTGAAAAATCACAATTTTTATAAGCCAAATAAGTGCAATAAACGAATGAAAGTAAGGGAAGAACTTCCTGTCGGGGAAAATGGTATTTCTAGAAATATCTCTTTAGAAGATAATTAAGGTCTTAATTATTTTTTCTTGTCAATCTTCCAGTGGTTTTCTTTGTCCATAGTCCACGGATGAGATTTTACCCAAGCGACAGTGCTCTCAGATTTATCATATAAAAACTCTTTATTCATAGGGTAAGTTTTTGTAGTTCCTTTAGTGAATGTTATTTGATACAGACGTGCTGTAGCATCTGGAACAACAAGATAATAAGATCCTGCACTTAAATATAAAAGCCATTTCCTTCTAAAACTTTCGTTATAAAATTTTGGGTCAATAGCATGAATCTTATCCCAATTTTTTATGAAGTTGTCTGTCCATGCATTAAGAGTATAATGATAATGGCGCCTTGCACAAATAAGGTCTTGAATTTCACAACCACTCCATGCAAGATCTTCCATTATTTTTGGCATCGGGGGCATTGTAACCGCAGGATACAAGTATTCGTGTGTAAAAAGAATAACGTCTGTATTCAAGTCCCAACTTAAAAATTGAATAACTCCTATTCCATCATCTTTTAAGCAATCTGCAAATCCTTCAATTGTTTTTCTTCTAAATAAATCTCCTGCGTGTTCAATATGTTCAATAGCCATCAAACGATCATAATATCCTTTTTTCTTTTTGACATCTCTATGATCTGCATCAAAAATATTTACCTTTCCTTTCAATCCGCGTCTTTCAATCTCCTTCCTTAACCACTTATTTTGTGTTCTCGTTGTGTTATAGCAATCAACTATTGCGCCATATTTTTCAGCGGCAAGCATTTCTCCGTAACCAAAACCAGAACCAGTAGAACAAATACGAAGACCCAGTTTAGTAAGTCTTAATTTTTTAAGAATCATTTCCCATTTATTTTTTTGAGCTTCTTCAAGATTTTTTGTATCCTCATACCAAAATCCGGTTGAGTAGGCTCTGGTTGGTCCAAGATAATATAAATAAAAATCAGGATGGAGTCCATAATGATATTCCGCATTATATCTCGCCTGTTTTCTAGACCATGCAAGATATCTAAGCATATGCCAACGATTTAATAGATAAGCAATCGGAAATCTGAGGTAAGATTGTCTTATAACTTCTTTAAGACGAGATTCTTTATTTTCAACATGGCTCAAAAATCCAAGATACCTTAAATCTCCTTCTATATCTATTTTTTGTTTTACATAATCTATCGCCATTCCGTCTCCAGGTCCTAAAAGAGCTATACGAAATAAACAAGACCATTTTTTCACATTAATAACAATATGGGGTTTGCCTTTTCTGTTTTGAGCTTCGGAACCATCTGGAAAAATTAATTTGAATGTAACAGGCGTATCTGGATTAAATTGATTATACCTTTGCATTATAATTTCTGCAAGATTTATTTTCTTTTTAGTATATATAAATAAAAAAACTAAGAAAAACGCAGCAAGGATGATTGCATAATTATAGATTGAATTAAACTCGTAAAACATTTTCTCAACTCCTTTTAATAATCATATCCGAATATTTATAAAGATATTTATTACTTGTGATAAAAAGTGTAAAGTTTGTTCATAGTAAAATTAAAACTCCCCCCAACCCCGATAGCAATAATCTGTGAAAATAGATAATAAAATCCCATTTGACTTGTAAGAAACCACAAAAGAAGTAAATTTATGGAAAGGGATATGGCGCCAAAAGTAAGAAACTCTATATATTTGAATCCAATTTTGGTATAAATTTTTTCTTTGAAAACAAGGGTTTTATCCAAAACAAAATTGCTACTTGCTCCAAGAATATTTGAAAAAAACCCGGAGATAAGATAGAAAATTCCGAGATATTCCGTAATAAGAAAAAACGTCATCAAATTAATAGAAGTTCCTAAAAGACTAATCGTAAAATATTCACAAGCTTGAGTTATCGTTTGTTTCCTGTTTAAATTTGAAGTTCTTTTTAAAAAGTTCATTTCGGTAAAAAGTTTAATAAGTTTAAATATCTTAACGAAAACATTTATAGAAAAAGCTTTAAAGAAAAAAGATATTTCCCAGTAATGTCATTTTCATTTTGGGATTTTATATATTCTTTTTATATAAAACTTTATCTTATAAAGAGGTATGATGATGAAAAATTTAGAAAGAGATATATTAATTATACAAAAGACAAAGAGTTGTGGATAATTTTTCTAGGTTGGGGAGTCAAAATAGATCGGGCCTTAAGACTGAGTTTTGCACCAAAAAGAGGAAAAGTGCTTTTCTATGAAATTCAAAGAGGGTTCATAAACAAAGATCCAAGGAAAGTTAAAAAGATGTTTCTAGAATTAATAAAAGATTGCAAGAAAGAAATAGCTAAAAATAAAGGGGACAAAATAAAGATAATATCTTTCAGTGCTGCAAATGGTTATGGATTCTATATAGCAAACAATTGCAAGGTAGACAAATTTTATTCTGTTGTAACGGGGGCTAAATTAGGTCAAGAGATGTGGGGCACAAGTATAGCCGAAGAAATTGTGCAGGATGCTATAAAGATGGGTTATAAAAACTCAAATAAATATGACAAAACTCTAGGAAAAATTTTGCCTTATTATAACGTAAAAAATTTGCCAAATAACACTGAAATCTGGCTCGGATTATTTGACTCAATAATTCCCTCAAAGTTCGGCATACAAATAGCCAAAAAAGTCAAGAAATATAATAATAATGTAAAAATAAGAATTTTACCCTTTGGACACATATTTACCAGTTTCTTTTTCGGGATATCAACCAAATTGGGATTTATAAAATAATCTCACACAAACAAAGCACCCAATCCATAAAATCCAATTATTGCAATCCCGACCCCAAAAATGATATTGCCAATCCAAACCGGGAAAATCATCTTTTTGTAAGGAAGTTTATCTATTCCTAAGAAAATCATAAAGAGATTGCTCGGCAAAGGTGCAAATATGGAATACACTAAAATAAAAGAAAAAACAATTGTGTAGTTTCTATGGTCTATCCAATTATGTATTTTTTCTAATTTAGAAGAATATCTTTTTGGAATAATCTTTCTTCCCGTATAGCCTGCTAAATAAGAAATTGAGCATCCCAACATAGCACCGGTTCCAGAAGCCAAACCAAGAATCAGCGGGTTTAATCCTCCTGCCGCAAAAGTGATTAAAAGCAAAAAGTAAGGTATTGGAGAATAGAACGGTGCAGTAGCAATAAATGCTAGAAGGAATACGAGAAAATAACTACTATTAACCCCAAAAAAATCAGTAATCTTTTCGGGAGAAAATTTGTACATTAAAAAGAGCCAAAAAACGAAGATAAGAATAAAACCCAACGTCTTGACGAAGGTTATACTCTTATCTTTCATTAAATGGAATATTCTCCACTCTTTAAAAAATCTTTCAAACATCCCAAAAAACTTCTTCCGATTTGGCTTTTGACAAATCACAAAAAATCTCCGATTTTTTTCTGGCTCAAAACAACATTCATCATCTTGCTGTTTTTTATTATGCTTTCGGGATTGAAATTGAATTTTATTTTTCCGATTTGCCTTGTTCCTGCAAGAAGTTCTTGTTTTGTGGCGAAAACCATTCTGTTTTGCATTGCTTTTTTCACGCTTTCTCTCACAACCCAAACGCCGAGGGCTGCCCAATAACTTGGAGTTTCAATTCTTATAACCAAAACACTTGCCTGCCTTTTCTTTTCATTCAGATATTCCAATATTGGAAGGCGAGTTGCGTAGTATCCTCCCGCTGTTGCAGTTGCGTAAGTTTTCCTGCCGAAAAAACTTTCAAAGTCAGTTGACGCTTTCACAGAATTTGTAGAATTCCAAGAACTCTTCGGCATATATAATTCAATAAGTTCATAATTCCAAGTGTTGGGAAAAAGCATGATTAAATATTGGTTCCCGAGAAATTCTCCGAAAAACAATTCGTGATTTTCAATCCATTTGCAGTCTTTTATTTTTTCAAGTAAATGTTTTCCGAGAGTGTCGTCCGTTGCGGTGATGCTCCAACGCGTCGGAACAAGTTTCTTCTGAGTTTTCAGTCCGAGAACGCCGACGCTCAAAATTTTGCTTAAAGTGTATCCGTCAAAACCTTTTCTGTAAAGATATTGAATTCCCTCTGACGCTTTTATGTCGTCGTTGATTACTTTGTCAACTTGCCTGTGAACTTTAACATTTCCGATAATTCTTGCTGCCTTAAGACCTGCGCGCATGCCGATTGGCGTCGTGATTTTATCGTCCTGTCTTCCGATGTTAAGATTTCTTTTTAACTGAATTTCAATATCAACCGGTTTCGATGCTATTGCAATTTCTTGCGCAATTTTCACAAATTTATTTCCCTGCCTTCTCGGTTCGTCGGCTTTCGACTGGAATCTGGAATTCAGCAAACCGTCGCGCAATTGAATCACGTCGTTGATTCCGAAATTATTTTGAGCCCAATATTTTTCAGCGGCATAAAGCCATGCGTTCTCGTCCCTTTCCAACGGACTCAAGATGCCGACATTCATCAACGGATATTTTAATTTGGATCCAATGAAAACGCTCGGAGGGGAATTGCTGTCAAGTTTTGAAATGCTTGAAATGTTTTTTATTTTGAAATTCGTTTCCGCAAGTTTCTTTATGACTTCAAATTTTATGTCTTGCATTTGAAAAAAGAAAATACATCTTTATATTAAAATCGCACTACTTTATTGTGAAGAATCTTCAGTCAATTCTTTTAATTCAAAATTTAGTTCAAAATAATGATTATAAGCCAGAGAATAAATTCTTTTTTCAAAACCTCTGGAATCTTCAATTGCCATTTCAAGGTCGCTCAATGTTCTCGTCGGATTTTTGAAAAATCTTTCATTATACTTTAAAAGAATTGGTTTTATGTATTCAAAAAAATCTTCCAAAACTAATTCTCGGTTCATTTGGTGGTTGTAATCATCCAAGATCTTTTTCGCCTCGGCTTTTTTCTTTTTATGCACATTTTTCTTTATTTCATCAACCCCTCTTCGCATATGTGAAATGAAAGATTTTCTATCTGGAATAATTCCGTAATTCTTTGTCCACTTTCTTACTACCTTGCGGTCAACTTTGTATTCATCGGACAATTGTCTTAAATTCATAATCTCGCATTTTGCCTGCAATTCTTCTGGTGTAGGAGGAAGAATAAAAGGTCCTTTATTTCTTAAGGGGATTCCGTAATTTTTTAACCAATTTCTCACAGTCCTCCCTGTAACGCCATAGTTTTTAGCAATTTTATTTGAACTGCTTGATTCATACATTTTCACAAGCTTTTCCCGGGGTGGTTTTTCCACTAAGAACATTTGCAAGTTTTCTTCATTAGTCCTTAACGGAATTCCAAATCCAAAAAACCAATCTTTTAATGTATTTGAATTTACAGAAATATATCTGGCAATTTCTTTAATGCCTTTGGTATTGTACTCTCTCCTAAGAAATTTCTCAATATTCTCCCCAAAGTGATTTTCTATTTCCTTAATCTTCTCGCTTTTTTTCACAAAAATTCTCGGTTATCATGTTTTTTAAATCCACCCCTTCTTGAAAATACCCTCGTTTTTTATTTCAAAGCTGAATTCTTTAGGCGGTAAGCTCCTGTGTTTCAACAAAGTCGCCTTCCTTTTTTTTCCTTCGGCGGAAAGTTCAATAATGCACTTGCTCCAATATTTCAGCAAATCGCCGCCGACAAGATTTGTTTTTTTCGCGACGCCTTTTCTCAATTCCTCTTCGGAAAGAAATCCGGAATAAACCTGGTTCGTTATGATTACAGGAATATTCTGCTTTCTTGAAATCTCGGCAAGAGTTCGCATTTGCTCCGCCATTTTCCAGTTAAGTTCTTTCATGTTTTCTTCCTTGTCTTTAATGTCTCCGAATCCAAGGCGGTAAAGAGTCGCCATGCCGTCAACAACAATGAGATTTGCTTGATTTTTCTTCAATTTATCTGAAAGTTGCGAAAACGCTTTTTTCTGTTCGTCAAAATTCGTTGGAGACAAAAGCAGGATATTTTTCAAAATCTCGTCGGCGTTTTCTCCGGCGATTTGTTTTACTCTTTCAACTGAAAAACCGCCTTCTGTGTCAATGAAAATTACTTTGTTCCCTTTTTTTGCCTGGGAACACGCGGCAAGAAGAACAAAATTTGTTTTCCCGCTACCTGGTGGTCCCGCAATCATCGTGATAACATCTTTTTCGTAGCCGCCGAAAAGCCATTTGTTCAAATCAAAACTCCCCGTGGAAATTTTTTCGTCTTTTGGCATTTTATTCTTAAAATGACATTTGCAAAATATTTAATTTTAATTTCATTAAAGAAAAAATTCTTTGGAGTTAATAAGAATTATTGTTCAAGAACATTTATTCCATGGGAGAAATTTTCTAAAGTAATAACCTTACCCTCCCTCAAATTTCCCTTTATTCTTACAAGCATCCCCTCTTTAACACAAGATTGATATATCCAAAAATAAGAGCCGACGAGATATTTTTCTTCTCCAGAAATTATCTCAAAAATTCTGGGGCTGAAATCACTCCCTGAAGAGTTTGCTACCATGCCTTCTATCTCAAACTTCCCTATTTTATTTTTTGAAAATAAATCCTCAGGGATTTCATCTTCTTTATAGACAAACCTTATTGTAGACAAAAGACCTTCTCCAATTTGAATTGAAGACCATTTATTGCATAATAATTTATCAAAAGTATTAAAATTGGAAAACAAAGCCCCGTGTTTTTTTGCTTGATAGTCAATATGTTCTTTTGTTATGCTTGTAGCATTTAAATAAGATTTTATTTTATCAATATTTTCTTTAAGTTTGTTTCTGTTTTCCATACCATAAACAACAAAATCAATATCTTTCTCAATACTGAATCCAATAAGATAAGACCCGATTATCCCAATATCCTCAAGAGGAATTCCTATCTCAATGAAAATATCAACAAAATTTCCCCAAATAGTATTTTTGATTTTAGAATAATTTCTTCTTAATTTTTCTCTAGGATCAAAGTGTTTTGAAAATTTATTCAATTTGATGGGAACTATATTTTCGTCTATAACTTTAGTATAATTTTTATTTGTAATATTATTAAATCTAGTTCCGTTTTCAGTAGGAGCCCAAACTAGGTTGACTAGAATCTCTTCATTATTCCAGTATCCTCTAACAATGTAAAATTTTCCTTCATCATCCATAACATAATCACAATCTTGAATCATCCGCAAGTTTCGTACAAAGGTATTTTAGATAAGTATTTTTTCCAGAAATTTCTTTAGGAACTACGCCAAAATTTATCATTTTTAGACCAGATTTTTCAATCAAATCTTTTATTTGTTTTCTGTTTGCCCTAAATCTAAATCTTGGAAGTTCATATTTTCTGTCAGGAGAAATCCCCCCCTCTTCACGAAAATCCCCTTCAATAAATCCAAAAAAGGCGGGGGAATTCGGTTTTAGAATTCTATAAATTTCTTTTAAAACTATTTCTATCTTTGATTCCGGAGTTGTAGTAAGCGAACAATTCGTCCACAATCCATCTAAACTAGAATCTGGAAAAAGCCCCAGTTCCGCTTCATAATTCATAAGTCTGGTTTCAAGTCCTTTCGCAGAACATCTATCAAGCATTTGCAAAGAAAAATCACAGCACAAAACATAAGTTCCTTTTTTCTGCAAATAAATGGCGTCTCTTCCGGGTCCTGAACCAAGGTCAATTATTTTTCCTCCTTGAGTCAAATTTGAAAATAAGTCAAGTTCTCTCTGAAATAAAATCAAACCGCCTTCTGTTCTTCTTTCATATTCTCCCGAATACCTGTTGTAAAGTTCTTGTTTCATGCCAATCCTGTCTTGATCGTTATAAAATCCGCCGTCTAAGAAAATTTTACCTGAAGCTTCTTTTTTTCCGATGTCCAATGTGGATAAAATAGCTTTAGATATCATTATTTTTTTCAAAAAAAGTTTTTATTTTAGTCTTAATATAATTAAGAGAATTCCCGAGGTCATTATTCTCAACAATAACAAATTTCTTTTCCTTGGATTTTTCTTCCAGGCATTTTCCCAGGATAGAGATTACATCTGAATTTTCGTACCAAAGCAAATTCTTTTCCAATCTTTTTTTATTTTTCAAATCGTACCTAATCTTTCTTTCCATATCATCAACCTTAAGAAAAAATCCAATCTTCTTTTTTGTTTTGATAAGAGAAAAAAGTTTTGGGGTTGCATGAATTCCTTCAATAATAATATCCCCCTTGTTAATAATTCCAGATTCCATAAATTTTAACAAAAAATCCTCAAAAAACTTCGCCTGTTTTTCAAATCCAATTATTATGTTCTCTGCCGTCTTATCGCCAATAAAAGACCATGCTTGATGAGATGCCGATGTTGCTAATTCAGGATAATTATCTAATTTGAAAATATCTTTGATCATATCTGTTTGGATTACCAATTCTACTCCAAATTCGTTTGCGATTCGGTAAGCGAGAGTAGTTTTCCCGCTTCCCGGAACTCCGTTAATCAAAATAACTACCATGATTATTCAAAGAGTTGTATAAAATATATCTTTTTCTGACCAAAATTTGTCAATATAGTTGTATTTTATAAAAATCCTTAAATATATCAAAAATATAAAGAATTTATGCTTGATTCTGAAACAATCAAAAAAATAGAGGATTTTGTTTATCAAAAACCGAGGAGCATTCAGGAAGTTTCGGAACATTTGGGAAAAAATTGGAGAACCGTAGACAGATATATTGAAGAAATAGGAAAGAGTTTCGGGACTATTTCTGTGAGAGTTTTTAGAGAGGGGACGCGAGGAGCATTGAAAGTAGTATATTGGTCTTCTGTAGAAAAAATCAGCCACACTATATTTCAAGAAAAGTTGGAAGAAGAAATACTAAAAGCAAGAAAAAAAGAGGATTTCTCCGCCTTTGATATATTCCAGCATGTAGATAGTAAGAAGAAGAAAGTTACTGTTGAAGAAAGGGAAGGGGATAACCTAAGTGAACTAAAAAAAAGATTCTTAACTGCGCAAAAACAGATATTCATCTTTTCCGGGAATCTCTCATTCATAAATCTGAAGAACAAGAAAATAGTCATTCTTGATGTTTTGGAAGAACTTGTTAAAAAAGGTGTTTCAATAAAAGTTATTTGCAGAGTAAATTTGGACGGAGTTAAAAATATAGAAAAATTGCTTTCTCTGAATTTCAAGTATGGAAAAGAAATGATTGAAATAAGACATTCTGAGCAACCATTAAGAGCAATAATTTATGACGAAGAGTTGGCAACGCTAAAAGAAGTAAAAGAACCTACAGGAAAAATACATGAGCTGAATAAAAAGATTTTCATTTATTATGGAATAAAAGATAAGGAATGGATAAAATGGCTCAAGAGAATTTTCTGGAAAATTTTCAACAATTCTATCAGCGCAAAAAAAAGAATAGAAGAATTGAATAAATTAATAAAATGACTATTTCATCCCCTTAAAATCTTTTTCAATTTTGTCCAAATCTTTGACAATTCCTGAAATCGCGTCGTTGATTGCCTTTTTCGCGGTTTTTCCTTTCGTCTTCACAAGAAGAACAGGATTTTTCGTCGGGTGTTCTCTTTTCCACGCCGCGAAACTTACGGAAGAATCTTTGTTCAAATAAACTCTCAAAATTTCAACCAGCGTCAAGCTGTCGGTTTCAAGTTCAATTTCTTCCTTCGCGTTGTTTAAAACCTTCATTTCCATATTAAGAATTCCAAGAAGTTGTTTATAAATTCTTCGTTTACTTGTATTTTATTTTATGAATCAGTATTAATGAGATAAAAAAAAGCGTGATTACATTGGCAATAATCAGAGGAAAATTTTTCAGCAAAATCCCATAGACAAGCCACAGACTCAATCCAAGGAACAACAGCAGGAAAGTCGCTAAAGACAAATCCTCCGTGCTTTTTGAACGCATGACTTTTATCACCTGCGGAATGTACGAAATTGTTGTAAGAAATGCAGCAGTAAAACCAACTATGTTTGTAACATCCATTTTTTATTTAGAAGAAGTTTGATTATAAATCTTCACATTTCAAACTTCAAATCTTCGTTGATTTCTATGTTTTTTCCTTTTTCCTCAGGGTTTTCTTTCAAGTCGGAGATTTTCGTATCTCCGATGTATCCTAGGTTGAAATCAGCTTTTTTTCCCGCAGAAGAGTTGTGTTTTTTGAGTTTTACAAAAAGATAAATTTCCAGTTTGGAGATTAAATCCCTTGAATTCTCGGGAACAAAACCCATTTCCAAAGTCTGAACCGCGATGTACGGCTCTTTTATCGCCTTGGCGAGTTGCTCTTGCGTAAGTTTTTTCGCCCTTCTCGCCCTCATAAGCGCCCAATGAAAATTGTCAATCAACGCGGATTTTAAATCCAAATCTTCCTTAAGGTCGTTTTTAAAATTGCTCTCCACGAGATTTCTCAAAGCCATGTCGTCGCTTCTCGGACGCGTTATGTAACTTCTTGTTCCGGTTCTTCCCGGAATTCTTTCTTGGGGTCTTTTTTCAACAGGTTCTTCAACAACTTTCCTTATTATCGGCAGATTTTCAATGATTGAACAATGTCTGCAAATTTGCACTATTCCTTTCCCTGAAATCGCGTCGTAAAGAATCGCCCTCTCGTCGGAAACACCGCATTTAAAGCATTCAGCCATGCCTTATTCTGGATTGCCGTGTTTTTAATATTTTGTATTGCGGAAATGCTATTTCAGAAACGTCATGAGTTCATCCGCGCTTTTCTGCTCGTAAAAAATGTTTTTCTCGTTTATGATGACTGCCGGAAATTCTTTGACTCCGTAAAAACTTGCTAGGTAATCCAGAGAATTTATTTCTTGGTCGGCGGCAATTGGAATCAAAATAAGATTATCTCCCTCTTCCTCTTTCAAGTCGCTCAAAACTCTTTCCCAAACAGTTTGCTCGGATTTTATTTTTATATCGTCGGTATCGTAAACATAAAGATAAACTACCGTGTTTATTTGTCCGCATTTTTCTTTCATTTCAATAATGTTCATCCACAATAATGTTCTGAGAAGGTCGTATTTCCTGTGAATCGCTTTCATGGAATCCGTGAGTTTGTTTTTCTCGTCAAATCTCTCCAATTCCCTTGCCTCGCCGTAAATTTTGTCTGCGAAGATTATTGAAGTTTTTTTTAAGTTTTCGCAGGAAGTCAAATTTGTTTCCAATAATTTTCCCAAAGCAAAAGAGTCATAAAGCGAAACCTCTGAATTGTATGAAAGAACGCTGAGACTGTCTCCCCTTAATTGTTCAAGATAAACGCCCAACACAAGCCCCGCTAGAAAAAAAAGCATCGTAACAAAAAATGCCTGCCAAAATGCGTGTTTTGCGTTTTCCATTTTCTATTTTTTTCTCATCTCCACGAATATTTTCCTGTTAAAAATTTATACAGAGAAACGATTATGACAATCGGTCTCAGTAATATGTATACAAAAGAGTAGAAAATCACGCTAAAAAAGTTTTCCTTTTCTCCCAAGTGCTTGTTCACGAATTTCAACGCGAAAAAAATGAACATTAATCCGATAACAAATGCAACGGCTCCAAGAAAATTCAAAACGCTTGGATTGAGATTTATGTCCTGCATCGTAAGTATCGCAGTCTGTGCCGCGATGGAATCTCTTGTTGAAAGATAATAAATTAAAAATCTTCTGAAAAATCTGTAACCTAGGATTCCAAGACCGAAAACCCCCAGCACCAAGGAAATGGAAAAAAACGGAAGTATGAAAAATCCAAGCATTCCTTTTCTGAGAAAAAATTTTTTGTATTTTAATATTGTTTGATAACCTCCAATATTCCATCTTATTCTCTGCTTAAACCATTTGCCGAGGGTGTTTGGAGCCACAGTCATGGATTCCGAAACAAAAGACATTTTGATTTTGTATCCGTCGTGAATCAAATGCCACGTTGCTTCAATGTCTTCCGTCATGTTCTTTGCATCAAAACCGCCGATTTTCACGAAAGCGCTTCTTCTGTAAATTACCAAAGGTCCGGGGGTTACATATATTGAATCAAGAAACTCCAGCAGTTTTCTGGTAAAAGCGATTACCTTGTATTCAATGGCTTGCATTTTCCTCAGAAAGTTGTCTCTTTTTCTTACAAGAATTCTCGTTGTTACAGCTCCTATTTCCGGGTCGTCAAAAAATCCAGTCATTGAAGAAATTGCGTGTTTCCCAGGATAAGAATCCGCGTCAACAAAACCGATGAGTTCTGTTTTAACGAATCGCGCCCCATAATTTTTCGCGCCTCCGGCGTTTCCGGTGTTTTTCTCTGTTTTTAACGCGACAAGTTTGGGATATTTTTTTTCAAGACTTTTTATGATGCTGTATGATTTGTCAGTGCTACAATCGTCAACGACAAAAATTTTTTCCAAACCTTCGTAACCCGAATCCAAAATGCTTTTTATTGTTCCTTCAATGCTTTCCTCCTCGTTATAGCACGGAACAACTATGCTCAACGAATACTTTTTTCCAGATTGCGGATTTGTAAAAATCTCTTTTCTGTTTTGGATAAAAACAAGCGCGAACAAAGAAAGAAAATAAAGCGCGATGAAAGTGTAAATTAAATAAACAAAAGTCAAAAATTCAAGCATCTGCGGTTTCGGCGTTTATTTTCTTTATGAAATCCCCTCCGTCCTGCACATTGAAATAATTGTAAAAATCGTCGCTCAAACTCAAATCATAAGTGTGTCCTGTTTTCTTTTTCCTTATCAACCCCAAGTCAAAAAATTTCTTTATGTGGTCGTATGCCTTGTTGCTTCTTATTTTAATCAGCACGGATTGTTTTATCGGCTGTTTGTACGCGATGATTGCGAGCGTTTCCTGTTCTGATTTGCTGAATTCGCTGCTCCCTGTTGCAATTCGGTTTATTATTTCCATGTGTTCCTGACGCACGTCCATTTTCCACATTCCGTTCTTTTCAATTATTTCAATCGCAGAATCATCTTTAAGATATTTCTCCTGCAATTTTTCCAGAACTTCGCGTATTACAATCGGGTTCAAATCGCTGAAGCTTACAAGCTCCGGTACTGTCAAAAATCTGCCTGAAATAAAAAGCACGGCTTCTATTTTCTTGAAATTTTCCTTTTCCCGTTCTTTGTCAATGTCGTCAATCGCTTTTTCCGAAAAAGCCATCATTTACAGAAACACGGGAGATTTAAAAATTTGTTTAATCCAAAAATGCTTGCAATTCTCCTAAAGAATTGATTTTTCTTTTCGGAGATAATCCGATGTAAGGATGTTCGCCGCGGTCTATTAAAATGTCAAAAACTCCCGCAGTTTTTGCAGCTTCTATGTCTTCGCCGCCGTTTCCCACAAAAATTGTTTCTGAAGATTCAACTCCTAATTCCTTGAGGCATAAATAAACTCCCTCGGGATTTGGTTTTGGTTTTATTCCTTCGCTTTGCTTGGCGATGATTAAACTATTAAAAATCCCGCTTCCCATCAATTCCATTTCTGCATGAGCAACGGCTTTCTCAGCGCCGGTAACAATTCCTAACCTGTATCTTTTTTTCAATTCTTTTATTATCTTAGTGTCTTTGTAAGCTCTTGAAACTCGCTTTCTTAAATCCGGTTTGTCGTTTTTTCTGTAATTCTTCCAAAAAGTGCCAACGTCCAAATTAAAAACATTTTCCACAATCTTATTTCTGCCTGTATAAAACCAAAACTCTTTTATGATTTCGTCTGTTAAAACGGCAGAAGAACCAAGTTCCGCCAATGTTTTTTCCAAGCAGGTTTTTACATAACTTTGCGGCGTATGAACAAGGGTTCCGTCCAAATCAAAAATAATTGCTTTGTAGTTCATGAAAAAAATTTCATGGAAGAAACTATAAAAAGATTTATGTTCAAATTCTAAATCTCAACAAAGCCCCGATTCCGGAAAGATTGAAAAATTGTTCGCCCTCGGTTGTCTCGTGCGAAACTATCAGGGTTTTTGCATTTATATTGTCAGCCATTTTTTTCAATTCCATCGCGAGATTTTTGTCCAAATTTTTTGACAAAATCAAAGTCTCAACGGCGCCGTAGGTCAATGCCTGCTTGACTTCTTCTTCGCCGTATGCAGCCATCTCCCTGTTTTCTCCGAGAGTTTCAAAAAATTTTTCAAGAAGTTTTTGTTCCATTACTATTTCCTGGCTCGCAAGAATATCCTGCGATTTCATAACCAGTTCTTTAAGCCCGGATTCATCGGAATCTCCGACGTCAATTACTCCGATTACTTTTTCCTTTAATTTTGTAACAAGATACTCGTCTTCCAAAAATTCGTCCTTAGTCGGAATCGGTCCGCCGACAAGAATTCCTTTCAACTTCGGCATTTCAAAAAAATTCTTTTTCATTTCTTCTGCAATTCTCTTGTAAAATTCCTTCGTCAATCCTTCCGTAATCCTGTGAAATCTTTGGGAACTCTGTCCGCCTGCCCTCACCTTGCTCGGAATTCCCGAAGTCATCTTATGCAGAACTTCAATTCTTTTTCCTTCAAGCAAGCCGATTGTCGCTTCTTTCCTGTCCATTACAAGCAATGCAAAAACTTCGGAAACTTTCATCATTTCCTTTAACGGATCTAAAACAAATTCCTTGTCGCAACGATACAAACGAATTTTCAAAGGCATTATCGGCTCAATATCCCACAATCGCAAATCTGTTTCCCCCTCGCTTTTTGAAATGTTTCCGCAAAAAACAGCCAATCCGTTTTCAGGGGTTCTTTTGTAAGTTTTCAAATGCCTTATTATTTTTTCCAAAGCTTCAGTAACGTTTTTTCTCGTTCCGGCGGACTTTATGTTTTTCGCCGTTGATTTCTCGGCTTCAAGTTGTTTTTGCACCGAAACAACGTCGTAATCCGTGGCGATGTAAACGCTGATTAATTCTGTGTGTCTTCCTTTATATTGGTCTAATTGGTTTAGAACTTCTTCCATCTCATTCTTTTCTATCGCCATAAAACTAGATAGAAGAAATATTTATAAAGTTAAGTTAGAA
>CAZAOW010000002.1:16308-19265 GCA_964487075.1 Candidatus Woesearchaeota archaeon
AAACTCAACCTTAAACTTTCCTTCTTTTATTTCCTTCGCGTTCAAAACATTTTTCAAATCTCCAAAAACAAGGTTCAATTTTTCTTTTTCTTTTTTTTCCAAAGTCAAAATAATTTCCGCGTTCATCGCTTTTTTTTCTTTGGATTTTTCCTGCCTGACTTTTCTCACGATTTCAAAAAACAAATCAAAAATCTCGCCGTCGGTTTTGCTTTCTTTGACAACAATTTTTTTCGGCCATTCTGTCAAATGCAAACTTTTTTTATTTTCGTTCTTTCTAAAATGCTCCTGATAAATTTCCTCCGTAGCAAAAGGTATGAAAGGGGCGTATAATTTTATTAAATTCAAGAGGATGTTATAAAGCGTATAAAATGCAGATTCTCTTTCTTCCTTCGTCCCGGAATAAACTCTCTTCTTTACAATCTCCAAATAATTGTCACAAAAAATTTTCCAGAAAAAATTGTCCGTTTCAATTTTGGCTTTATGATATTCGTAATTATCAAAGCCCATGGTGGTTTTTTCAATCAGCTCGTTCAATTTTACAAAAAGCAATCTGTCTGTTTCCAGTAGTTTTGTTTTCTTCGGTTTGTAATTCTTCATGTTCATGAAAACAAAATTCGCCGCATTCAAAATTTTGTTTACAAGTTTTTTCCCGGTTGCAATTTCTTTCTCCTGATATTCCAAATCTTCGCCGAGTTTTGAACTCGCCGCCCAATATCTCAACGCATCCGCACCATATTCATTCATCACTTCCTGCGGATTTACAACGTTTCCTTTTGACTTTGACATTTTTTCTCCTTTCAATGTAACGAATCCGGAAATCGTAACATTCCCCCACGGATTTTTTCCATAAATAAGCTGACTTTTCGCCATGGTATAAAAAAGCCAGAAATTAATTATGTCCTGCGCCTGCGGTCTCAACGACATGGGAAAGATTTTTTTCTGCAATCCAAGAGGCATTAACCCAATCGCAAGTTGAGGCGTACTTGAACTTGTAAACCAAGTATCAAAAACATCTTTCTCGGGAATAAATTCCTTTGATTTGCATTTTCCGCAAGGTTTCAAAGGTTTGTGTTTGAACGGATTAACAGGCAATTGTTTTTCTTCTGCATAAATTATTTCTCCGCAGTTTTTGCAGTACCAAACAGGTATTGCAACTCCGAAATGCCTTTGTCTTGAAATGCTCCAATCCCATTGCAAACCCTTGATCCAATTGTCAAGTTTGTGCTTCATGTGTTTCGGAAACCAATCAAGTTTTTCCGACGCCTTAAGGAAATCTTTTTTTCTGTCCAGATATTTAACATACCATTGCCGTGAGTTTATTATTTCAATCGGTTCCCCTGAACGTTCACCGACTTGAACAACGTGCTTTATTTTTCTTGAATTTTTTAAAAATCCAAGGTCCTTCAAATCCTGAACAATTGCTTTTCTCGCGTCAATAATTTTCATCCCTTTGTACCTGCCCGCGTGCTCGTTCATGGTTCCGTCCGGATTTATCAGCATCTTCAAAGGAAGTTTGTATTTTTTGTACCATTCAATATCTGTTTGATCCCCAAAGGTGCAGCACATTACAGCGCCTGTTCCTTTTTCCATATCAACTTTCTCGTCAGCCATTATCCGAATTCTGGAATTGTAAATCGGCGTATGCGCGTATTTTCCTATTATTTTTCTATATCGTTTGTCTTTTGGATTTACAAAAACAGCGACGCAGGCGCCTAAAAGTTCCGGTCTTGTCGTCGCTATGACAATTTCTCCTGCGTCTGTCTTGAAAATCAAATCGTTGAAATATGAATCAATTTCCTTGTCTTGAAGTTCCGCCTGCGCGATTGCCGTCTGAAAAACCACATCCCAAAGAATCGGCGCCTCTCTCCTATAAACCAATTTCTTTTTCGCCAAATCCAAAAAACTTTTTTGCGAAACTCTTCTTGAATGTTCGTCAATTGTTGAATACAAAATATCAAAATCGCAGGACATCCCGATTTTTTTCCAGTCTTGCACGAAATTCGGAAGTTCTTTTTTCAAAAAGTCCAAGCATATTTTAATCGCCTCTTCTCTTGTTTTTTCTCTCAAATCAACGCCCAAATTTTTCTGTATGAGTTTCTCTGTTGCGAGTCCGTTGTCGTCTGTTCCGAAAGGATAGAAAACTCTGAAACCGCGCATTCTTTTGTATCTCGCGATAAAATCCTGTTGTGAATACGAAAACGCGTGCCCTATATGCATCTTTCCTGAAACCGTCGGAGGAGGAGTGTCAATGGAATAAATCTTTTTTTTGGATTTTAAATCAAATTTGTAAATTTTTTCACTTTCCCAAAACTTGCGGATTTTTTCTTCGGTTTCTTTAAAATGCGTTTCGCGTTTTAATGAAATTCTCTGGTTTTCTTTAAAATTATTTTCAGGCATCAGTTAAGAGAGGTTTACCGTGTTTTAAAAATTTCCTACTTTCCGTTTCTGAAAATTTTCTTCAAAAATTTAAATACAGGAGATTTTTCGTGCAAGTCAAAATGATTGTAAAAAAGATGCAAAGTTTCCTTGACCGATCCTGCAAGATTAAAAGAATTGTCTGATGGAACAAGATAAATCTTATCGTAAATCTTTGGGCAAAGGTTTCTGCACAAAAAATCAATCCTTCGCAATCTTTCCTTGTCGGAAATGATATAAATTCTCTCTGGATTTTCGCCGACGATTTCAGCAACGTTGGAAACATTTTCAGATGTTGTCAAAGCTCGTTCTTCTATCATGGCTTCAATTCCGTATCTGATTCTAAAGTAGTTTGCCGCTGCTTTGGCTTCAGAGACATATTGCGCTCTTGTTTTTCCGCCTGAAATAATCACATCATCGCAATCATCTTTTATGTAAACCTCACGGGCTTTCTCTATTCTTCTTTTGTAGTTTTCGCCCAAGTTCCCGTTTCCCTCAAGCTTTTCTCCGAAAACAACGACAATTTTTCCTTCCAGATTCAT
>CAZAOW010000003.1:0-18285 GCA_964487075.1 Candidatus Woesearchaeota archaeon
AAGATTCTCCTTCTCCCGACGACGAAGGCGTCTCGCAACTTCCGGAAATGCAACAGATTTGATTTGAAGAAACATCAGAAGCAAGAGCTTCTGTTCCGCCGACGCAATTCTTTCCCACAGAACAAATGTCTCCATTTTGCGCAGAACATGATTCCAAAACTTTCGGTCTGTCGCAGCATACAAATACTCCAGAATTACAAGACAAACCAGAAATCACGTTTCCATCGGCTTGTGAACAAATTACTCCAGACATGCAATAGTTACCGGAATCTTCACAGGAATTTAGACTCGCATTTCCGACAGTTCCGTCGTCGGTTGTTCCGCCGCCTGAGAACGGAGAGTTTCTCGGGTCAATCGCGTAAAGAATAAACGCCGTGTCTCTTACGTTTCCGTTGTTCCAGCAACCATTCACGGCGCTCTGCGCCTCTTCGGTAAGAAGCCATGCCTGCGCGTTTTGTTTCTGCAAAGAATCATCGTATTGCAAAGCATAAAGGGCAAGAGCTGTGTCATAATATTTGTCTGAACCAACCTGCCAATATTTATTGCTTATCTGTTTTGAAATGAGTTCGTTTGCGAAAGGTCCTGTTGTTTTAGTCAGCAATGAAAGAAACGCCTCCGGAAGATAAGAAGGATTGTCCGTCGTAATTGTTGAGTCCTTGTTTATCACAAGATAAGGAAGATAAAAAGAAACATCGTGGTTCAAAGAGTTCAAGACAAGAGAAGCCCAAAGCGTTCCCTCGTAATCGCAACTTCCTGAACCAAAACAAAGAGACTGGACTTTTTCAATTGTTTCCCCCGTCGCCCCTGAAGGACTTGTTTTATCCGCGATGTATATTGGACCTGTTTCCAAATCAGATTCTCTGTACAAAAGATTTGTCGCGAAAGATTTGTCGCATGAAATTTTTAAGTCCTGACCGTAACAAGTTGGATTTATTTCCAACCAGTAGTCTCCTTCATTTCCAGTTATACAGTTTCCTTGACTAACATCCTCGCTCAATGTTTTATCCTCATTAAAAATAGCAGACTGAGTTGACGAACCATAAGTTATGTCGCAGACTAACTCACCGGAGTCAGAGGTGTCAATTTGCAAGAGCCAGTCAATCGTATCGGTGGTTCGGTTTTTTGAAATCAACCACGCCTCAGCGTCGTTATCGGAAGCGCCGCCGAGAAGGGCAAGAGCTGTGTATTTTATTGCAGAGGCAGTGCTTGTTTTAAAATTTGTATCATTTACAACTTCATCTTCACACTCTCCCGAGGCAATAAGAGAGAAAACCTTGTCTTCTGAACCTAGGCGCGCGCAAGTTCGCGTTTCAATTTGTTCCTCAAGACATGAATAACCGTTGTCAATCTTGCAAGCAGTGTCGGAAAGATCACACTCTTTCAATTCCGCGATTGCAAAAGTTGAGAAATACGAGGCAAGAACCAAGAAAAAAAACAAACTTAACATCACCTTTCTTTTCATTTTTAAATCAGTTAATTCTAGTTTTTAAAATTATCTTTGCTTTCTCTCGGACTTTGGATTTTTTTGGGATTTTTTGACGATGTATGTTACGGGGTTTTTCAATCTCAGTTCTTCCTCTGTCGGAACCACGCCTATTGCGCGATAATAATCCTTGTCAAAATTCGGCGGCAAGACGATTTTGTTTCTGTAACTCCAGACAATCTGCGATTTGACGTAACCTTCTTTCAGCGGCAATTTGTTTTTTTTGTTCCAATCGTAAATTCTTTTTTCCAATTCCTCTTTTTCCATTCCTATTGAACGGAACAAATTTATCAGTATGAACAGCGCGCGTTTTTTTCCGTCGTCAATTCCGAGAAGAATTTTTTGAATGCTCGGAGGAAGAAAAGAATCCGAGAGTTTTTCTATTTTTACCGGCTTGAAATCGGAAATTTTTTGCCCTTCCTCGTGCTGCGGAAAATTTTCCCCATACCAATCCAGCGCCCTTATCACAAGTTCCGCCGCCTCGTTCTCCTTGGAATCTGGAAGGAAATTTCGGATTTTTATTTTCAGAGTGTCTGCGTCCTTCGGCTGAAAATTTTTCAATTCGTCTTCGGAAATCACCACGCTTGCAAACGCTGTTTTTTCGTGGAGAGAATACGGGGCGCGAAACAAATGCCTCGGGGAAACGAGAATCAAATCCAAGCCCATTAATTCAAACAAATCTATTTCCTCGTGACGGGAAAAATTTCCTGGATTTTTCAGAGAATTGATGGAACATTTTCTGCATTCGTAAAAAATTTTTTCACTTTCAATTTCAAATACGGAATAACATTCAGGGCAGCGGAAATCGCGTCTCTGAATTCGACGAGGAATTTTTTTCTCCTCAATCCTGCGGCACTTTGGACAAGAATAAAAAACAGAAAAAAATTCTTCTGCAATCTCCTTGCAGTTATTGCATTTTATTCCTTTTTTTATCCCGGAATTTTTGAAACCCTTCAAATCGTCCTCGGAAATAAGATTTTTCAATTCATTTTCCGCCCGAAATCTGACATAAGATATTATTTTTCTCGGCAATTCCGGAAACAGATTTTTTGTTTCTTCTCCGCGGATATTTTTGGGAAAAGAATTCCACGGAATTATCAAATGGAAACCCTTGCTTCCGGAATATTTCACTCCGAAGTTTTTTATTTTGTGTTTTTTGAAAACGGAAATCACCGCTTCCGCCGCCTTTTTGCTGAAGTCAAAATATTTGCAGTCTATGTCAATCAGAAAATCCCAGCCGGTTCTTAAAGAATTTATCTGCTGCGAGTTCATTGAAGTGGAAATTCTCAAGGGGTCTTTCCAAATCTCTTCCGAGCAATGAAAACTCGTCGCCCCGTTTTTCACCAATTCAAGAATTTCCGTCGGATATTGCAAAGAATCCGGACGCTTTCCGAATCCCTCAAAATATCTCGGAACTATCTCGCGATTTTGCGAAAAGGAAAAAATCGCCTTTTGGACTTCAGGACGCGAATAATAACTCTGCGTAACTTTTCTTATTTTTTCCTCCTTTAATTCCATCAGATAAATTAAGGGGAAGTCTTTATAATAATTATTCTATACTCCATAATAACAATCCTTAAAAGCGGAATCGGTTTTTAAGAATGTGGTTTTCGCACCCCAAAATAATTAAAATGCTTGTAAAACTTGACAACCCCGCGCTTCTTTCAAAAGCCGTGGAAATAATATCGGAATTGGTAACAGAAGTCAGAATAAAGGTAAACGAGTTCGGTCTTGGAATTTCGGCGATTGACCCTGCGAATGTTTCAATGGTCGGATTCAAAATTCCAAGAAGCGCGTTTTCGCAATTTGAAAGCGACAAGGAAGTTTTGGGAATAAATCTTGACAACCTTAAACAGATTTTGAAACGCTGCGGCTCAAACAGTTCTTTGATAATGGAAAAAAAAGAGAATCTTTTGATAATTCAGATACAGGACAAAATAAAAAGAAATTTTACGCTGAATTTGATTGAGGTTGAGTCGGAGGATGTTGATTTTCACGAGAAGGAATCAAGAATGGAATTTTCTTCCAGGATTGAAATAACTTCAAGCGACCTTGTGTCTTCGGTTGAGGACTGCGCCGTCGTCGCCGACGCATGCACTTTCATCACGAGAAACGGGAGATTTATAATTGAGGCAAAATCTTTGAACTCGGCGATGTCGGAATTCTCCGGCGACGAAGCAAAAATAGAAGGGGAAAACGCAAAGTCAAAATACAGTCTTGAATATCTTGGGAAATTCATGAAAGGCGCGAAGTTGTGCGAAAAAACAATAATAAAATTCGCGGAAGACCATCCGCTAAAAATTGAATTCCGCGGACAAGGAATGGAATTGGATTTTATTCTCGCCCCGAGAGTTGAAGAAATGGACGATTGATATCGTCCGGCATCGGTTGAGATTTACCGACACAATGGATGATTAATTTTAAATTTAAAAAAAGTTTATAAGTATTCAAAACATATTTTTCCAATGAGAGAAAGAGGGGAAAATCAGAGATTTTTTCATTGCAATTTTTTTCAGAAAAGAAAGGGGCAGATTACAATTTTTGTCATTGCCGCCATCGTGATTATTTCCATCGTGAGTTTGTTTTTTGCTTTCAGGGCGGGAATTATTCCGGGAATATCCGGAGGGAACAGAGAGGCGAATGTGAATGAGTTTTTCAGCTCGTGCGTTGAAGAAAAAATAAGAGAAGGTGTTAGAGAGATTTCAGCAAGCGGAGGAAAATTGGAAAATCCGTTAAGCACAAAGTTTTTGTTTGACGGAGAAGAGTATCGGAACATTTCTTACTTGTGTTACACTCCGCTTAATAATGAGGAATGCATAAGTCAAGACGCTTCCATTAGAAACAGCATGCAAAACGAACTAAAAGAATATGTTTTCGACGACGTTGGAACGTGCTTCAACGAAATGAAAACCAGTTTTGACAAGCAGGGTTTTATTGTTTCGGGCGAATCAAGATTGAACGATTTTAACATTGAAATAACTCCGAAGAAAATCATTTTGAAAACAGATTCCAAAATAGTTTTGTCAAAAGCGGACGAAACAACAATGCAGGAAAATTTTGAGATTCAAATTTCAAGCAATATTTACAGGGTTTTGGAAACATCGCAGGAAATTGTGAATCAGGAAGCGGTGTTCTGCCATTTTGACGTCGTCGGATTCATGCTGACATATCCTGCTTTTGAAATTAAAAAAATAAATCTCGTTGAGAAAGGGAGTATTTACAGCGTTGAATACAGGGAGACTGGAGAGAAATTCAGGTTTGCCGTAAGGAGCTGTTTCAGTCCTTCGGGATTCATTGCATAAGAATAAAATGAGAAAAATAAAAAAGAGCGAGATAAAGTTTTTAGGGATAATTGCAATTCTGCAAATTCTTCTGATTGTAAATTCAATTCCTGCAGAAAGTTTTATTTCAAGCCAGACTTTTTCCGGAACTCTTTCTGTAAATTTAAATCAAAAAAATAATCTTGCGGATTTCCTGAAAGGAAATCTTGGAATCCTCGTCGGTTTTTTGGAGATAAAACAAATCGGATTTGTTTCTGCGGCGGAAGAAGTTTGGTGCTGTGAATTGACGACAGACGATACTCCAGATTATCCTGGTGCAATTTGCGCGGAAGTTAGCGATGAAAGTCTTTGCGCCAGCAGCGACGACGACAGAAGTTACAGCAAGAATCCTTCCTTATGTTCTGAAACTTCTTTCTGCACAGCGGGAACATGCGTCATAGACAACGGATTGGATTGCAACGAAGGAGTAATAGAAAATATTTGTGAAGCTGATTTCAATGGAGATGGCGACCCAGATGGAGAATGGCACTCTGAAAATTCAGACGAAATTGACGCGTGCGACAACGGCGCGTGCGTGTTTCCCGACGGCGCGATTTTTACGACGCTCGCCGCGTGCAAATTGGAATATTTAGACAGGGGGCTTGATACTGATGAAATTGACTGGAAAAGCGAGCTTGATGAAACTCAAACCACGATTCTTTCGCTTGCGCTTTCATTACGGGAAAACAAAGGCGCTTGTGTGAGCGATGGACAATGCAGAATTATAAAAAACGAGGAATGCCCGACGGAAGAAGACGGAGCTAATTTCTTCGGCGGATTTTTATGCACACATCCCGGGCTGAAAGATTTCGGAGTAACTTGCTATCCCACAACCACATTAAGTTGCTGGGAAGACAGAGAGTTAATGAACGAAATTTATTTCAAAGACAGCTGTTTAAATTTTGCAAACATTTACGATGCAGATATGGTGCGGGAACCAAGTGATGAAATTGTAATAGATGGGACGTATGATGGAGGCGTTCCAACTACAGAAGAATATTGGTCTTTCATTATTTCAAAGGCGGACAGCTGCGGACTTGACCCTGAAAGCAATTTGCAAACTTGCGGAAACTGCGCGAAATCTTTAGGGAGCATTTGTTCAGAAACAACAACAGGAGAAACGCCTGTTAGCGACGGAGAATTTATTTGCAAGAATTTGAAATGCCAATATGATTTGAATTTGGACGGGAATACTCCTGAAATTAATGCAGTAGCTGACGGAGATAATGATAAAGACAGCGATGGAATGGTTGACGAGGTTTTCGGTAACGGCGAGAGTTGGTGCGTTTATACAGGCGGGGCAATCGGAAATCAAACAAGAGATTATAAAACTTTGTCAAGCGGGGAAGACACGATTTCCGCAGACACGCCGGGAAGCGAGCATTGGAAATTAAGTTGCATTAACGGAGAGATAATACCAGAGCCGCCTGAAAGCGAAGGGAGAACAAAAATTTGCGTTCCAGACATAACGAACGAGGAACTTTCAGTTCTTAATGAAGACGGAGAACCGACAGGAGATCCAATAACAATCAGTTTCAGAAGCGCGCATTACGAGGACAATCTCGCGGCGCTGTGCGCAATTTACAATCCGCTGCTAGACAGCGAGGGAAACGACAAAGAACGAAGCATTGGAAATTGCGAGGAAAACGCGCATTGCTACATAAAAGAAATAATGATAGATAAAAATCGTTTCGGAGAAGGAAACGGCGACGATTTAAAATTAAAAGTCTGCGTTCCGAGATATCCTTTGGGAACAGGAGATTATTGCCCTATGGCAACCCTTTCATGTCCGACGATTTATGCAAAAGGGGGAAGTTCAAAAAAACCCTGTGGTATTTTAAATCCTGGTGCATGTGTGCAATCCATCTTAGATGCAATTGCAAATGATTGGGACCAAAAAGGAAACGAAAATTGCGAGGAAGCAACATTCGCGGAAAAAATGAACAATCTTTGCGTCTCCGTCGGAGATTGCGGGAATTATATTAATTATAACGGAAAGGGAACGAACAACATTGACATAAGAAAAAATCCCGGAGATATTAGCGGAGCTAGAAATGAAGAATGGCCGAGCGAAACAGAAAATGGATATCAACCAGAAGATTATGATGAATTTTCTGTTAAAGAAGATTATTTAGGGCAAGCTGCGATTTCGGCAGTAAGTGTTGAAACAGGAGAAGAATGCGCAGATGGAGATTTGTCAGATTGCGATGTTAATTTAGATGAAGCAAACTGGAAAGTCGGAGGAGTTTCTTTGAATGGCGACGAGAGGAGAACAGAAAGCCAGATAGGTTTGGGAGCAGGTACAATGATTCTTTTGGGAAAGATTTTTTCTACAACATATGCAGGTAGTTTTTATACAGACATTGAAGGACCCCGTGAGTTGGTTACATATGGTACTACTACAAGCAATCTCGGACACATCGCGCCTTTCTTCGGCGCTGTCGTCGGAGGAATTATCGGAGCAGAAGTTGGAGGATGGCTTGCAGAACAAGCAGGAGTGAGTCAAAACGTTGCTAACTTATATATTGCTGCAGGAAGTGTTGCGGGTGCGGGCGCTGGATATAGCGCAGTTCAAAGTTGGATTGCAGGACAGTGGGTTGGTTGGGGACCTCTTGCCGTATGGGGATTCTGGACATTAGTTGTATTATATCTTTTAACAACATTCGCTGATTTGGGAAAAACAGAAACGAGGAACATTGATTTTATTTGCAATCCATGGCAGGCGCCCGCCGGAGGAGAGGATTGCGAAGTTTGCAATGCTAACTCTTTAATTCCCTGCACTGAATACGCATGCAAAAGTTTAGGAGCAGCATGCGAGTTTGTTTCCGAGGACACGGAAAAACCATTCTGCGTTTCTCAAGGA
Source organism: Candidatus Woesearchaeota archaeon (assembly GCA_964487075.1). Classification (GTDB taxonomy): domain Archaea; phylum Nanobdellota; class Nanobdellia; order Pacearchaeales; family GW2011-AR1; genus JACQLK01. The sequence continues at coordinate 7,667 of CAZAOW010000003.1, forward strand.
ACAGACGATGATACTCCGCCGATATTAACTTTGGGAGGATACAACGACGACATTTATGACATTGACAACCCTGCAGAAAATTTCACCGACGACAGGGAAATAGTAATAGGAGAAGTAACAGGTAAAGAAGAGTATCAAGATATTACTGAAGATATAAAATGCATACAGGAAAACACAGAGATTACATTCAATCTGAGAACCGACGAGCTCGCGCAGTGCAAATGGAGTTTCAACGCGAACGAACTCGCTGAAACAATCGGAGAGGACGGGGAAATAATAATCGGCGGAGATTATGTCGGGAACGGAAATTGGAAAAACGAACATGTTTTTACAATGACAACGCAGGCGCTGGGAATTCTTGATCCATTATTGGAAACAGACCAACAAAATTCGGCGGCGTTTATAAGATGCAAAGATTATTTTGACAAGGCAAACATAATTCCCGGCGGATTGTATCAAGTAAAATTCTGCGTTGAATCAGAACCGGATTTAGAACCGCCTTTGATAAATAAAATTGAACCTGTCAGCGAAAGTTACACAATCTTCGGAGAAACAGAGCAAACCATAGGCATTTGGCTAAAAGAAAAGGGGACATGCAGATATTCAAATACGCCCGGAACAAGTTACGAGTTAATGGCTTCTAATGTCGTTGAAGAGGATGCGTTTGAATGTTCTTCATTAAGCAGTCCAAGAACAGCCGACGGATATTTATGCAGCGGAATGACGTTAAGCGGAATTGTTTCAGGAGAAAATAAATTTTACATAAGATGCTCTGACGAAGGAACAAATTTAAATGAAGGTGGAGGAGAAGGTGAAGACAGCGATTTTGACGACAATGGAGAATTGCCTCCGAATGTAAATCAACAAGACACAGAATATATTTTGCAATCAACAGCGACGCAACTTTCAATAAGTTCAATTTTCCTCACGGTTCATGACGGACTAGGGGAAAGGGAAATCGGATTAACAGAAGAGGCGAGCAAAGAAATCAAAGTCGGGGGCGACGACATATTTTATGATTTGAAAGCGACGACTTCCGGCGGAGCTTACAGCGGAAACGCAATTTGCAGTTATGATTTCACAGGACCGAATGATTTCTCCGCAGATTTCTTTTCCGACGCTGGAGACACAGAAACGACGACGCACATTCAAGAAGGACTGAGACTTGCAACTCCGGACAGCAGCGAAACAATGGGAGATTACACTATTTCAATATCGTGCAGCGACAGCATTGGAAACGAAGACGCTGCAAACGGCGTCGGAATCAATTTAATTGTTGACAAAACGCCGCCGACAATTGTCAGATTTTTCAAAGAAGGAAACAATTTAGTTTTGCTGACAAATGAAGAGGCAGAATGCATTTATTGGAATGACAATCCTGTCTGCTCTGAAGATGTTGACGAAGGAACATCAATGACAACGGGATTTTTAAAAGAACATTACACTAAATGGAACTCCGGAGAAACATATTACATAAAGTGCAAAGATTTGTACAACAACGGGAATACGGGAAGTTGCATGAGAACAATCATCCCTGAGTTTGACGTCGCGTAGCGATTACGCATACGCATCGCGAAGCACTGAAAATAAAAAGCGAGACAACCAAAGATGAGATAAATTCCTAAAAGATTTATCATCGGCGGTTTTACCACTTATAAGAAGACTTTTTAAATAATATTCGCTTAAAATTTTAATGCAAAGACAAGGGGTGAAATTTCTTGAAGACAAATCGGGACAATTAACAATTTTTATCATTGTTGCAGTGATTATTGTGGCGATGGCTGCAATGATTTATTTTTTATTTCCAGGAGTTCTTGTAAATTTTGGAATCAGCGAGGGAAATCCGCAGCAGTTCATGCAAACCTGCATTGAAGAAGAGTTGAGAAACAATGTGGAAAAAATTTCAGCACAAGGCGGCAGTTTGGAGCCGGAAAATTTCGTTCTTTATCAGGACGACAAAATAGAATTCCTGTGTTTTAACGAAAATGATTATCTTCCGTGTGTTATGCAACAACCGTTTTTGAAAGAACATATTGAAAGTGAAATAAAAAGAGGAATAAAAAATCAAGAAGACGTTTGTTTTGAAGAATTGAAGGAGACGTTCCAGCGAAGAGGTTACGACGTTTCTTTAACAAGAGGAGAAACAACAATTGAATTGCTTCCTGAGAAAATTTCCGCAACCTTTGAAAACGATTTAACGCTGACGAATGAAAATTCCGAGAGAATTGAAAAAATAAATGTTGTCGTGAACAATAATCTTTATGAATTGACGAGCATTGCAAACAGCATACTCAACTGGGAGGCGAGATACGGCGACGCGGAGACGACGATTTACATGAATTATTATCACGAATTGAAAGTTGAGAAATTAAAACAGAGCGACGGAAGCACGATTTACATCCTGACAAACAGAAATACTGATGAGAAATTCCAGTTTGCGTCAAGAAGCGTTGCGTTCCCTGCAGGTTTTGGGAAATAAAAAAATGATACAAAAAAAAGAAGCGGTGATTTTTTTTATTTTATTATTCGGAATTTTATTTTTTTCCCAAGGAATTTTTGCCGTCGGAGAACAGGTTTTTTGCTGTGAAAAAACAATTCAGGACGCATGGTGTCAAGATGTTTCCGACTCTGCGAAATGCGACACTTCAGACGGATTGAAAGTCGTGCCGACGTCGTGCGAAGCAACTTCTTATTGCAAACTCGGAACATGCGTCAACACGCAAGAAGGAGTTTGCATGGAAAACACGCCGCAAAGAGTTTGCGAACAACCCGTCGGGATTTCCGGAGGATTGTGGTTTAATTCAAACCCTGACGAAATTTCACAATGCAAACTCGGATGCTGTTTAATTGGAGAACAAGCAGCTTTCACGACGCAGGCAAGATGCGAGCAACTCTCTTCACTTTACGGACTGGAAACGGATTACAGGACAGACATTCAATCGGAAACAGCGTGCATCGCTTCTGCATTTTCCGAAATAAAAGGCGCGTGCGTTTTTGACAAAGAATTGCAGAAATCCTGCAGATTCACAACAAAAAAAGAATGTCAGGATCTTACAGGAGCTGAGGAAAACATAGAATTCCACGAGGGATTTTTATGCTCTGCCGAAGAACTTGGAACAATTTGCGGACCAAGCGAGAAAACAACAATCTACGACGGAAAAGATGAAATTTATTTTTTGGACACGTGCGGGAATCAAGGAAATATTTACGACGCTGACAGACAAGACGACAGAACATACTGGGACAAAATCGTGGGGAAAGCAGAGAGCTGCGGTTTCAACGACGAAAGCGGAAACGCAGGAAACCAAGGTTGCGGAAACTGCGATTATCTTTCAGGAAGCACAGGAGCATTGTATGACCGATTCAAAGACGGAGCAGCCGCATCGCCGAAATTCGGAGATTACATCTGCAGAAATCTTGATTGCAGATTTGAAGCCGACTTGAACGGCGACGGAAACATTGATTCAGACAACCTTGAAAGCGGAATATTCAAACACGGTGAAAGCTGGTGTGCGCAATCTTCAGGAACAAGCGGAATAATCTCAGAAGGCGGATTCATAACTTCTGCGAACCCTGATTCAGCGACGGAAAACATACCTGGGAGCAGATATTTCCGGCTTGTCTGCTACAACGGCGACGTAACAGTAGAACCTTGCGCTGATTTTCGCCAGGAAGTTTGCGTTCAATCTGAAATAGAAATAAGTTCCGGTGTTTTCAGAAACGCGGCTTGCAGAGTGAATAAGTGGCAGGATTGTTTGGCGCAAAAAACGCAACTTGACTGCGAGAATTTTGAAAAACGCGATTGCGTTTGGAACGAAGAACACAGCATACTGAAAAGTTCCGGTGGTTCCTGCGTTCCGAAATACGCGCCTGGTCTGAATTTTTATGCGAGCGATAGCGACGCTAATTCTGTTTGCGTACAAGCGTCAAGAACCTGCACAATCAAAGTGAATAAAAATATTTTGGGAACAATACAAGGAAAAACAATTCAGGAAATGTGCAGCGACAGCAAATTCGCCGGCGACGTTTCAGGATGCGACTGCCTTGAAGATTCATGGATTGCAAAAGCAAACAATCTCTGCGTTGCCCTCGGCGATTGCGGAATAAAAGAAAATTATCTCGGACAGGACGGGTTTTACGACGAGCAAAATTTGTATATTAGCGGGAAAGGCGATTCAGTGCCGAAACCGGAAAGGTAAAAAGAAAATGAAAAAGAAAGACGGGACTCAAAATAAAGAATTGAAAAAGATTGCAATAAAAATAATACCTCTCTTGAAGAAATATGGTGTAACAAAAGCGGGAATTTTCGGTTCTTATGCCAGAGGAGAACAAAAGAAAAAAAGTGATGTTGACATACTTGTTAAAATAAACAAAAAGGCGAGTTTATTTGATGTTGTTGCATTAAAATTGGAACTGGAGAAGATTATAGGGAAAGGGGTTGATTTGGGGGAGTATGAATCAATAAAGAGCATAATAAAAAAAAATATTTTGAGAGAAGAGGTTAGAATAATATGAAAAGAAATATCTTTCTTTATATTAAAGACATTTTAGAATCAATTGATTTGATTAAAATGTACATAGAAGGATTATCCAAAGAATCTCTTTTAAAAGACAAAAAAATTCAGGATGCGGTTCTAAGAAGACTTGAAATAATCGGCGAGGCTTCAAAGAGCATACCCTCTACAATAAAAAATAAGTATTGTGAGATTCCATGGAGGGAAATCGCAGGAACGAGAGACATTTTGACTCATGCTTATTTTTCAGTCAACGCGGAGAGAATATGGAATATAATTAGGAAAGATCTGCCAAAATTAAAAACAGAGATTCAAAAAATCTTAAAAAATGAAAAAGAAATTTCAGAATAAAAAATTGAAGAAAACTGCACTCTCGCAAATTTTCCTTCTCGTGATTTCAATCGTCGCCGTCGGATATATTTTGGGAAGCGAGGTCGGAGTGGTGAGTGGGGCGGAGGTAAAGTTTAATTACAAAGGTAAAAGTTATTCCGGTGTAAACCTAGGGGAAATTCATGGGGAACATAGTACAACCTTTTTAAGAGATGGTTATTCTTGGTTTTTTGATAAGAATGATAATAAGATAATGGACGGAGACGAGCAATTTATGGACAAAAAGTTTGGCGAAAGTTATACAGCACAACTCATACTTCTTGATCGTGCGAAAAATTCTCAAACACCTCCAGCACCCACTACCGCACCAGCTCCGGCGCCAGGAACAGGAAGCGCACTACAACCACCGAAAGCAACGACACCATCAATAGAATCTTTAAAGGCGGCTACTCCGATAGGCACAAAATTCACAGCAGAAAATAGTGAAAATAGTGATGGTGTTAAAACAACTTATACTCTTGTAGATGTTGAAGGGGAGAAAAAATGGTCTTATGGAAAAGATAAATACACAGATAATGCGGATGTAACCTGGGAAAGATTTCAAAAAACCCTGCCACCTGCGGCAATTCTAGGATTGATTCCACCAGTAGAAAAAATAACTAAAAATGACGTTATTGAATATAAGGTGGGAGACAGAATATTTAAGACTCAAACGGAAGCAGAGGAATATACTAAAGAATTAGCGAAATCAAAAACAGAGACTGACGCGGCGGCGGTGGCCGCCGCACTTTTAGCTGCAGAAGCAGCGAAAAAACCCCAAACAGCAGAAGATATTGCAAAAAAATGCGAGACAGATGAGAAATTTGCAAAATCTCCCGTTTGCTCATCCTACCTCGGCATCCTCGGAGAAAGTCTTCTTTATGCAGGAATTGTTTATGGTGGAATAAAATTGTTCGGACCAATTTTGGGATTTGATAATCAACAGACAGAAGCTGTTTCAAGAGCGTTTGCAATAGGAACTCTTGCCGGAAAATTAACTCAAGATTACGGGCTGAAATATGGTTGGTTTGAAAACGCTGAAGTTGCAGGTACATGGGGAACTTGGACAGGTATCGGAGCTGCAGCAGCATACTTCCTCGCAAATTACAAACAACAGGATTCCAAAACCGTGAAGTTTTCGTGCATTCCATGGCAAGCTCCTATCGGAGGAAACAATTGCGAGCAATGCAACAAGCAATTTCTCCCTTGCTCTGAATATCAATGCAAGTCTTTAGGACAAAATTGCGAGCTTGAAAACAAGGGAACCAGCGACGAGAAATGCGTTTGGGTAAACAGAAACGATGTAACCGCACCGATAATTGAACCGCTGGAACAAAGTTTATTAAACGACAAATATTCTTATGACCCTGATTCCGCAATTCTTCCTCCGGACAGAGGAGTAAAAATCTTGTTTGCAGATACCGAGGACAAATGCATTCCTGCGTTCACACCTTTGAGATTTGGAATTTCAGCGAACGAACCTGCAAAATGCAAATTGGACATTTTAAGAAAAGACAAATTTGAAGAAATGGACGTGGTCATGTCTGATGGACTTTTGGGATATAATCACACGTTTTCTCTTTCATTGCCGGGAAGCGCGAATCTTAACAGCTCGGGAATTGAATTGGAAAACGGCGGCGATTACGAGTTGTTTGTGAGGTGCGAAGATGCAAACGGAAATTCAAACATTGGAACATTTGTTTTCAGATATTGTGTGCAAGAAGGCCCTGACACAACGCCGCCTTTAATCGTCGCGACAAGTTTGCCCGACAACGCGCCGATTGCATTCAATCAAAGTTCTGTCGGATTGCAGGTTTATGTAAACGAGCCGAGCGAATGCAGTTGGAGCCATAACAATCGGGATTATGATTCAATGGAAAATAAAATGGAATGCCTGACAGAAATAAATGACGCGGATTCGCAAGGACTTTATTCCTGCGACACAAATTTAACCGGAATGAAAGACAGATTTACAAACGCGTTTTACATAAGGTGCAAAGACCAACCGCAAAAGCCCGAGAATGATAGAAATGCGAACGCCGAATCTTTCATATTAAATATTTTGGGGACGCAGCCGTTGGTAATTGACGAAATTTCTCCTGAAAATGAAACAATCAAGGATTCAACATCGCCTGTAAAAGTAACGATTGAAGTCAAAACTTCCGCAGGATATGATTTGGGAAAATCGCTTTGCTATTATTCTGACACCGGCAACGAAGACGATAATGTGAAGTTTTTTGAAACAGATTCTTTCCAGCACAAGCAGGAGCTGTTTTTGCCTGCGGAAAACTATACTTATTACATAAGATGCGTGGATTTGGGAGGAAACAGCGACGAGGAAATAATAAATTTCAGCATTGAATCAGACAATCAAAGCCCGATAGTCGTGAGAGCGACGCATGAAGAGCAATATTTGAAGATAATAACGAACGAGGACGCGAAATGCGTTTACGACATTGTTGATTGCAGTTACCCGATTGACAGCGGGAAACCTTTGACTGAAATAAACGGAAAGAATCATTTCACTGATTGGAACATACAATCAAACATTTACATAAAATGCCAGGACAGCTACGGAAACCAACCTTTGCCAAACCAATGCAGCATTATAGTAAAGAGTTCGGATTTCTGAGATGATAAACAACGCTCGCTTCGCAAAAAATATTTTATTGTCATAATCAATTCTTGCAAATAATTTTATAGAATTTGATTGCACGTTAACCACGTATTTTTCGGGCCGGTGGGCGAGATAAAAATTTATAAGTTGTTTTTGTTTTGTTAGCTTATGAAAAATAATAGAGGTCAGATGAATATTTCTTTCGGAATGATTTTTTCAATAATAATGATAATAATTTTCATAACGTTCGCCTTTTACGCTGTGCAAAAATTCCTCGGATTCAGCAATGCGGCGCAAGCCGGAAAATTCACCAGCGACTTGCAGTTGGATGTTGACAGAATGTGGAAAGGTTCTCAAGGAAGCGAGGAAAAAGATTATGTTTTGCCGACGAAAGTGAAATATATTTGTTTCGCAGATTATTCAACAAATGCAAGAGGGGATAACGCGGAATTTTATGACCGATTACAAGAAGTATTTTTCGGCGACGAGAACATGTTTTTTTATCCGCCTGGTTCTGGAGAAGGATTTGATTCGGTGGAAATAAAGCACATTGATCTCGGAAATATCACAATAAATGAAAATCCTCTGTGTTTTCAGAACATAAAAGGAAAAATAAATCTCAGAATAAAAAAAGATTTTAACGAAGCGTTGGTAACTATAGAAAAATAAGATGACAGGAAAAAGGAAAGTTTTTTTTGGAGAAAACCGAGATATTTTTATGGAAATTATTGCCGTGTTAATTACTACAGGGATATATTTTTTTTTAAATGAAAAATATGATTTTAATTTTGGTGTAATCTATTCGGGGTTGATTGTTATCTTTCTGATTATCATAATCTTTTTAGCTATTAAATACTTTCGCGAAAAAAGATGAAGAACAAAAGACTCCTACAGGTTCGGTCTGCGTCGTCAATAATTGTCCAGAGCAAAGGTTTGGAAATGCAATTTGCCTGGCTTTTTGCCATGATTGTCGGAGCGGTGATTCTGATTTTTGCCGTCGTCTCTGTTTTAAAAATAACTGAAACGCAAAACACCGCTATTGACGCAGCGACGGCAAAAGAAATAGGTGTCTTGCTGAATCCTTTGGAAATAGGATTTGAATCTGCAAAAACAACAACTTTGGTTTTGCCGAAAGAAACAAGAATTTACAACAACTGCACCACAAACCCTGGTTTTGGAAAACAAACAATAAGACTTTCACAAAAAAACTTCAATCAATGGTCGGAAACCGACGTGGATGTGGGTTTTGAAAATAAATATATTTTTTCAGAAAGCGCGATTGAAGGGAGAAAATTCCTGATTTTTTCAAAACCGTTTGAATTTCCATACAAAGTTTCGGATTTGATTTTTTTGACTTCTTCCGATAAAAAATATTGTTTTCTAAATCCTCCTGACGATATTTCTGCAGAGTTGACAAATCTCGGACAAGATAATATCGTTATTGATTCGTGCCCTGCGGACAGCGTAAAAGTTTGTTTTTCCGGAAGTTCTGAAATCTGCGATATAAGCGTTTCTTCTAATTCTGTCAGAAAAAATTCCGAAGAAATGTTTTTTGAGAATAATGCATTGATGTACGCGGCGATTTTTTCGTCTCCAGAATTGTATGAATGTCAATTCAAGAGATTGATGAAAAGAGATTCGCAACTTGCATTATTATACTCTGACAAAGCGGAAATTGTTTCGGCAAACGGATGCAGCACAAATCTCGGCGGAGACCTTTCTGTTTTAAGCGGCACGCTGGATTCTGTTGATGAATCTACAGACATTAATAGTTTTGTGGTTGAAGAGATAAACGAAATAAATGACAGAAACGAAGTTTCAAATTGCAGGTTGTGGTAAAGCCATTACGCATAGGCATCGCGAAAAATCGAAAACAAAAAATGAAAAACAAAAAAGCTCAATTAAAAATTCAACAAATGGCGTTCATGTTAATTGCACTTACATTGTTTTTTGCTTTAGTCGGAATGTTTTTTTTGGCTTTTCAAGTTTCAAAAATCAGGGAGACTGCAGGAGTATTGGAAGAAAAAAACGCTTTGCTTCTCGTATCCAAATTGGCAAATTCTCCTGAATTTTCATGCGGCAACGCCTTCGGCTCACAAGGAAATTGCGTTGATTCAGACAAAGTCATGGCTTTGAAAAACAGCATAGACAAATACGAAAATTTTTGGGGCGTTTCAAATATTCAAATAAGAAAAATATACCCTGTCGGAAATCCGGTGGAATGCACTTCCGCAAACTATCCGGATTGCAATATCATAAAAATTTACGACGGTGAAATCGGTTCTGAATATTCAAATTATGTCGCATTGTGCAGAAAAGACTCTTTCGCAGGAAAAGATTTTGACCGCTGCGAAATTGCTAAATTGATGGTAAGTTATAATGGATAAAAATAAAGGACAGGAAGAAATGGTGGGGTTTGCATTAATAATCATCTTGGTTGCAATAATCATGTTGATTTTTCTCGGGTTCTCTATTAGAAGCCCTGAAAAAGAAAATGTTGAAAGTTACGAAGTAGAAAGTTTTTTGCAGTCAATGTTGCAGTATACAACAAAATGCGAGAACAATATTGAGAGACTTTCAATAAGAGAAGTAATTTTTTCATGTTTGAACGAGGAAGAATGTCTTGACGGAACAAAGAGTTGTGATTTATTGGAAAGCGACTTGACGGGAATTTTAGACGAGAGCTGGAAAGTTGGAGAAGACAGACCTGTGAAAAGATATGAATTAAATATTACTACGGAAGAAGGGACAAATATTTTAGAGTTGAAAAAAGGCGTAACCACGGGAAGTTCAAAGGGTTCTTTTCAAGAATTTTTTAAGAGCAGCACTTTAGTGAATATTCAGTTCAAGGTGTATTATTGATTATTTATTAAATTCCTTATGCTTGATTTGGTTTTGTTTAAAAAGTTCTTGAAAAAATTCAAGATTTTTCCTTCACACAATAGGTAATAAATCGTTAAACCAAAAACCTTTTGTTGATACTTTTGATGGCAAAGCGCATCCTTTCTCTATTGGTTTGTAGACCTTATCACCAATTTTAAAATCTACTTTCTTTTTGAATAAGGGCCCATCATAACAAAAAGAATGATACTCTCCGTTTTCACCGCATGGATCAACGA
>CAZAOW010000004.1:0-4964 GCA_964487075.1 Candidatus Woesearchaeota archaeon
ATAAATGTTGGGGGTGGGGGTTGGAGGTGATGGGAAGACGCGGAGTTTGAGGCTTAATGGAGAGATTTAAATATATAATTAACTTTGTCTGCGAAAGGGTTTCGCCGAGGGTTACCTTCCTTACAATGGAAGTTTTCCCCTCGGTATATTCTTCTACTATTCTTTGGGGTTTCTCGAGCCTGCCTCCGAATTTCGTTGAATATCACCAATGATTTTTTTTACGTACTCTTCACCTTTTTCCATTAATTTGTACTTGAACGATTGACCTCCCTGGTAGATGAAAGGGATTCTGTGTGTGTATTCATCTGCCTTTAAGAGAGACATGGCTATTGCAGGTTGTTTTACATTTTTTCTAAAAACACTGTTTAGTATTTCAGAAATCTGTGATGGGCTTAGACCATCATACCCCCTCTTCTGCATCTCCATCAGTAAATATAGAGACAAGTCCATACTTTTTTCCAAATATTTTATCAGAGGATATTCGGTTCTATTCAATGATGAAATAATTTCCTGCGTTTCTTCATCAATTCTTTTCTTGTCGCCTTTCTTGTTCTGTTTTTTTATTTTATTCTGAGGCTTTGCTGAACTTTTTTTGGGGTCTGTTTTTGCGCCGTTAATCAACTGATTTAGGATTTTTTCAAAGGCCATTGTCTTAAATGGCTCGTTTAATCCCTCAACGGATTTTTGTGCCTCTTCTAGTTTTTCTTTCAAACTTTTTTCCATCGGATTCACAAAAGAAACTATTATTTAAATGTTTCTATCTTTATAAAGCATAACTACTAAAAGATAGCAATATATCGATACTATCATAATTTATACTTTAGTCTATAATTTATCCTCTCTTACAAAAAATAAAGGCTGTTGTGAATCCGATAATATTTTATATGAAAGACGTTCTGGAAAAGGAAGAGTTCCCTTTGATATTCTTGAATAGGCTGAAATTCGTAAAGTTTTTATCTAATCCATCTTCGTAAAAATCTTTAAAAACCCATTTTCTCTTTGATATTTCATTCCAGGGTATAAAATGAAATCAGTTATAATTAGAAATGCCAAGCAAAAAATCACCGAGACATGGAAGCCTGCAATACTGGCCGAGAAAAAGGGCAAGCAAATTCTTGCCGAGAGTTAATTGGGACGCCATTAGTTCCCACACTTCGCGCGGTTTGAAAGGTTTTATTGGCTACAAAGCCGGAATGATTTCTCTTGTTGTTCTTGACAATACCGCAAATTCAATGACTAAAGGAAAGAAAATCGTGATTCCGGCGACGATTCTTGAATGTCCGCCGATGAGAATTCTTTCTTTAAGACTTTTGAAAAACGGAATCGTTGCGAAAGAAATTCTTAACGAGCATCTTGAAAAAGAACTGAAAAGAAAAATCACTCTTCCAAAAAAGAAACACAACCTAAGTGAAATCAAGATTGACGAGTGCGACGACATTCACGTTTTGGTTTATTCTGAAACCAAGAAAACAAACATCAAAAAAACGCCGGACATAATTGAGTTGGGATTGAGCGGAACAAAGGAAGAAAAATTCAATTTCGCAAAGGAAAATTGGAACAAGGAAATTTCAATCCAAAATGTTTTTGCCAAAGGGGAACTCGTGGATTTGCGCGGTTTGACAAAAGGAAAAGGTCTCGTGGGACCTGTGAAAAGATTCGGAATAACTTTGAAACAACACAAATCCGAGAAAGGACAAAGAAGACCCGGAAGTTTAGGACCTTGGCATCCCACAAGAGTCACGTTCAGAGTTCCGATGGCGGGACAACTCGGAATGTTCACAAGAATAATTTACAACAACAAAATCATCGGAATGGGAAAACCGGATGAAAACGACAAAAGATTCAAGGGAATAAAAAATTTCGGCGACATAAAAACAGATTACGTTTTAGTAAGAGGAAGTGTGCAGGGTGTCGCGAAAAGGCAGCTGATTCTCACGAAAACGTTGAGAGAAACAAAAAAACAGAAAAAGAAAACGTTTGAGGTGATGGAATAAAATGAGATATGAAAAAATTAACGGAGATTTGGCGAGAAGCGGAATGGAAGAAGTATTGAAGATATCAATAAATAATTTTGAAAGCGCAGTTAATGGAAATAGAAATTTAGGTGTCGGAACAATGGTTAAGGAATATTTTCAAGCTAGCAGAGTTGCAAATGGTGTTGGAGTAGACACAACACTTTACGATGATGTCTTGATTTCAAGAACCAAAGAATTAAAACGAAGATTCGGAGTTGAAGTAAAATGAAAACAGAAGTTTACGACATTCACGGCAAAAAAGCAAAGGAAATTGAATTGCCTAAAATATTTTCCGAGAAAATCCGCGAGGACATTGTCGCGAAAGTTTTGGAGGCGAAGAAAATCAAGCAACCTTATTCTCCAAGTCCGATGGCGGGAAACCAATATTCAGCTTCGGGAAAAATCAGTCACAGAAGACACGTCTGGAAAACATCATACGGAAAAGGGATTTCAAGAGTTCCGAGAAAAATAATGACTCATCGCGGAGAGCAATTCAACTGGGAAGGCGCGACTATTCCCGGAACAAAAGGCGGACGCAGAGCGCATCCTCCGAAAGTCCTGCACATGCTTACAAGATTGAAGATAAACAAGAAGGAAATGGAAACCGCTTTAATTTCTGCTTTAAGTGCGACGGCAAATGCAAAGTTCGTCGTCGGAAAATATGCAAGATTAAAAGACGAGAAAATAAAAGCGCTGCCTTTTATAATTGATGGAAAAGTTTTAGGATTGAAAACAAAGGAAATGATAAAAACGGTAAAGGAAATCCTTGGATTGAAATTGTTTGAAGTCGCAATCAGAAAAAAATCAATAAGAAGCGGAATCGGAAAATTAAGAGGAAGAAAGTACAAGGAAAACGCGGGGTTGCTTTTGGTTACAGGGAAAAAGGAAAATGTCAAGTCAAAAATTTTTGAGGCCGCGAATTCCGAAAACGTCGGCATTACGCAGATTGCGAAGGGCGGCTTGGGGAGACTTGTTGTTTACACGGAATCTGCGATTACGGAATTAAACGAGAAGTTCAAAGGAAAATGATGCAGCAAAAACTTCCTATTGTCGTTGACCTGGAAATGTCCGGTTTAAACCCGAACGAAAACGGAATATGGCAAATCGGCGCGGTGGATTTGAACAACCCCGAGAAAATATTCTTTGACGAATCAAGAATTGACGACGACGAAGTCGTTGATGAAGGCGCCCTGCAAATTATCGGGAAAACAGAAGAACAATTAAGGGACGAAAGGAAACAATCGCAAAGGGAAATGGTTGAGAAATTTTTTTCATGGATTGAACTAAGACCCTTGAGAAATCTTCTTTGCCAGAATCCGCAATTTGACGCCGGTTTCCTCGCGGAAAAAGCGAGAAAATACGGGATGAAAAAAACTTTCCATTACAGAAGTTTTGATTTGCATTCAATCGCCCAGATGAAATATCACGAGATAAACGGAAAATTTGCGACGCACGAACACAACAGCTCAATGGACCTCAAGGGAATTCTGGAATTTTGCGGTGTTCCAGATTTGAGAATGCAGTTAAAGAACGGAAAAGTCGTACAAGAGGGAAATCCGCACAACGCATTGGAAGACGCAAAACTTACAGGAGAATGTTTTTCAAGATTAATCTTCGGGAAAAATTTTTTTCCGGAATATTCAAAATATAAAATACCGAAATATTTGGAGAGCGAGGGGACACCCCTACGCATTGCCCCCGAGGAGAAGAAAAAAAAATGAACCTTAAACCAATAACAACGGAAAAAGCTGTAATGATAATTGAAAAAGAAAACACCATGACTTTCGCGACGGAGAAAGAAGCAAGAAGAGACGAAATAAAAAAAGAAATTGAAGATTTATTTGAGGTAAAGGTTGAAAACGTGAGAACTCTGATAAAAGCAAACAAGAAATACGCTTATGTAAAATTAAAAAAGGAATTTCCTGCGATTGACGTTGCGACGAAATTAGGATTGATATGATGACGGAAGAAAGTTATCAGAGAGAATTAGGTAAGATTAATGAGTTTGTACACTCTTCATTAGAACTAGGGGTAAATGAAAATAGAATTCCACAGGTATTAGAAGCAAATGGATTTAGAAAAACTAAATATGGGAGATTAAGATATCTCGGCAATGGAATAAGAATGGAATATGATGGCGCTAAACTAAACACAGTTACAGTTAAAATAAAAAGAGAAGTTGGAACATCAAGTTTGGAAGCTAAAAGAATTTTATCAGATGTATTAAAAAATTTGAATGAAGAAAAATGTCAAAGAGAATAATTTCACAGGCGCGCGGAAAAGGCAGCGGGACTTACAGAGTCAGAAGAAGGGCTTACAGATTTGAATTGAAATACCCTCTTGGATTGCAAGGCGAGGGAACCGTGATAAAATTGCAGAATTCCGCCGCGCACAGCGCGCCGCTTGCAAAAATTTTGTGGAAAAACGGGGTTTTTTTCATGCCGGCATTTGAAGGAATGATTGAGGGGCAGAAAATATCTTTTGAAGGAAAAGAAATAAAAGACGGAAACATTCTCGCGCTAAGGGAAATTCCTGTAAAGACAAGAGTTTACGCCATGGAATCCAGACCCGGCGACGGCGGAGTTTTCATAAAGACGGCGGGAAGTTCGGCAGTTGTGAGCAGAGTCATCGGAGATTATGTTTATGTTTTAATGCCTTCAAAAAAAGAAAAGAAATTAAACCCGAATTGCCGGGCAATTGTCGGAGTGATTTCCGGAGCAGGGAGACTTGACAAGCCGTTCGTGAAAGCGGGAAGGAAACATTATTTGAAAAAATCAAAAGGAAAATTATGGCCGAGAACCTCTGCTGTAAAAATGAACGTCGTGGATCATCCGTTCGGTTCAGGAAGAGGAAAGAATCCGAAGAGCAAGATTGCAAAGAGAAACGCTCCTCCTGGAAGAAGAGTCGGACATTTAAGACCAAGAAGAACAGGGAGGAAAAAAAGGTAAA
>CAZAOW010000004.1:5064-15972 GCA_964487075.1 Candidatus Woesearchaeota archaeon
CAGAAGAAACAACGAAAAAACAAAACACATTCAGAGGAAAGACGATTGACGAACTGAAAAGCATGGAAATAAGGGAATTTGCGAAATATCTTACTTCAAGACAGAAAAAATATTTGCTGAGACAATTTCAGGAAGTTGAAGATTTTCTCAACAGGTCGCAGAAAAAATTAGCGAAGAACAAACCGATAAGAACGCATCAAAGAGACCTCGTCGTTGTTCCGGGAATGATCGGAATGAGGATACAAATTCACAACGGTCGCGCATTCACGCCAGTTGATGTAACGTGGGGGATGCTCGGGCACAAATTCGGAGAGTTTTCACCGACGAGAGGAAGAATTAAACATGGAAAAGCCGGACTCGGCGCGACAAAGGGTTCCAAAACCGCGAAGAAATAGCGAGGGGACACCCTGCGATTGGCATACGCATCGCAACAATTGCCCAAAAAACAAAATAAAATGGCAGAAGAAAAAAACGAACACATTCACGACGAGAAACATGAACACATTGAAAAAAATGAAGATGCAAAAAAAGAAAATGAGGAACTGAAAAAAGAAAATCATCCAAAAACAGATGATTTAAAGAAAACTGAAAAAAAACAAGTTGAAAAACCGAAGAAAAGTTTTGCGGAGGCAAATGCATACAATCTCCCGATTTCAACAAAAACCGCGATGTACATCTCAAAATTCATAAAAGGGAAAACAATTTCTTCCGCGATAATGGATTTGGAAGATGTAATAAGAAAAAAGAAAGCGGTTCCGTACAAAGGCGAGATTCCGCACAGAAAGGGAAAAATAATGTCCGGAAGATATCCGAAAAAAGCTTCTTTGGAATTCATAAGACTTTTGAAGAGTCTTTCATCAAATGCTACTTATGTCGGAATCCAAGTGCCGATAATCTCCGAGGCAATTTCAAATCTCGCGCCAAGACCTTTTGGAAAATTCGGCGCGGTAAGAAGAAAAAGAACGCAGGTAAAATTAAAAGCCGTTGAAGCGAAGGAAAAACAAATTCAAAACCGAAGAAAAATAAAAGGAAAAATGGAGAGGAGAAATAAAAATCTAAAATGAAAAATAAATTTTTCAGCATACAAAACAGGAGTTTTGCAAAATCGCCGACAAAGAAATCGGCTCAAATTCAAAACAGGAGTTTTGAATAATGACAGAAAATCAACATAAAAATTCAGGAGAATTTTCATAATGGAAGAAAAAAACGTTGTAAAATTCAAGAAGGACGAATTCACAATAAGGGAATACATCAAAAACTCCGTCGGAAAAGGAAAAGTCAGCAAGGTAAGAATAGAATACACTCCTGTCGGGGAAAAAATAATAATTTCAACAAGCAGACCCGGACTTGTAATAGGCAGGGGCGGGGAGAGAATTGACGAGCTTACAAATATCTTAAAAAGAAAATTCAAATTGGAAAATCCGCATATTGAAATTGAAGAAATTAAAAATCCGGAATTTGACGCGCAAATAGTTGCGGATGAAATCGCGCTGTCTCTGGAGAAATTGGGCGCGATAAAATTCAAAGTCATTGCATACAAAATGCTTCAAAGAATAATCAGCGCCGGTGCGATGGGCGTTGAAATAAGACTCGGCGGAAAACTTCCCGGAGCAAGGGCGAAACAATGGAGATTTGCGCAAGGTTATTTGAAGAAAACGGGGGATTCCGCAAAAGTTGTTGACAGGGCGCAGGCGGTAGCGCAGACACGACCAGGAACAACCGGAATAAAAGTTGCAATACTCTCACCTTACGCAAAACTCACCGACAAAATAGTCATTGACGACGCTTTCATGCAAAAGTTGAAAGAACAGGAAAAAGAAGTTGAAATTAAACCAAAAGCAAAGAAGGCGAAGAAAAAATAAAATGGCAACTTTAAAATTCAAGGACATAACGAAAATGAACGAAGAAGACAGAGATAAAAAATTGAAGGAACTGAAAATGGAACTGATAAAATCAAGAGCGAACAATTCAAAGTCTATCAAGACAAGAGAAATTAAACGAATAATAGCGAGGTTGCTGACTTTAAACAAGTAAAAATGGAAATTTGCCCAAAATGCGGTTTGCCGATGCAAGCATGCGTTTGCGAACAAATCGTAAAAAGCTCGCAAAAAATCAAAGTGACGACGGAAAAGAAAAAATTCGGGAAAACAGCGACGATAATCTCGGGATTTGAAACAGGAATGGACGTGAAAAAAATAGCGAAGGCGCTGAAAAACGAACTGGCTTGCGGAGGAACCGACAAGGGGCACATGGTTGAACTTCAGGGAGACCACGTAAAAAAAATTAAACCGATACTTGTAAAACTCGGATTTGACGAGGATTCAATAAGCGAATAAAATGGCAAAAGAAAAATCAAAAATTGAAAAAAATGAGACAACAGAGAAGAAAGAGAATATGAAATGCGACGATAAAAACTGCCATGTTCACGGAAAACTCAAGACGAGAGGGAGAATTTTTGAAGGAACCGTGATAAAAAAATTCCACAAAAGGGTTGTTGTTGAATTTGAGAGAATGATTTACGTAAGAAAATACGAAAGATACATGAAAGGGAAAACAAAAATTCATGCGCATCTTCCGGACTGCATGGCGGACAACATCCATACGGGAGACCTCATCAGAGTAATGGAATGCAGACCTCTCAGCAAGATAATACATTTTGCAGTCATTGATAAAATAAAAGGAGCGGAAGAAAAATGAAAGCAATATCTGCAAGAGTTACAAAAGCATTGAATCTCGGCTCTTACGTCGTCGCTGCAGACAACAGCGGCGCAAAAATCGTGAAGATAGTCGGAGTGAAAAGGGCGAAAGGAAAAAAAGGGAGACAAGTCGCGGCAAGGGTTGCGGACTTCGTGAAAGTCAGCATCAGAAAAGGCGTTCCCGACATGAAAGGCAAAGTCTTTGACGCAATCGTGATAAGACAGAAAAAACCTTACAGAAGATTCAACGGCGAGAGAGTCTCTTTTGAAGACAACGCTGTCGCGATTTTGAAAGACGACAAAGGAAACCCGAAAGGCACTCAAATTAAAGGACCAGTAGCAAGAGAAGTCATGGAACGCTGGAGTTCTGTCGCAAAACTTGCATCTGTGGTTTATTAAAATGAAAAAATTTTCAAAACACTGGAGTGGAAGCATTAAACCAAAAAAACAGAGGAAGTACTCTGCGAATCTACCGATGCATTTGAGGAAAAAATTAGTCAGCGTGAATTTGTCAAAAGAATTGAGAAAAAAACACGGAAGAAGAAACGTGCCTGCAAGAAAAGGAGATACTGTAAGAATAATGAGGGGAAAATTCAAGAAAAAACAAGGGAAAATAACTGAAATAAAATTGAAAACCGGGAAGATAATCATTGAAGGAATTCAAATAAAAAAACAATCCGGAGAAAAGGCGAATGTTCCGATGAAAGCTTCAAAAATTCAGATTATTGAATTGGATTTGGGAGACAAAAAAAGATTAAAAAGCCAAATAGGAAAAGAAAATAAACAAATGAAGAAACACGAAGGGAAAAAAGAAGATGCACCTTAAAAGACAGGAAGTGCCGAAAACATGGCCAATACCGAGAAAGGGAAGCGTTTACGTAGTCAGACCAAACTCAAAATTGACTGGAGGAATTCCGATACTTGTTGTTTTAAGAGACATGCTGAAAATCGCGCAGAACAAAAAGGAAGTGAAAAGAGCGATTCATATGAGAGAAATCCTTGTTAACGGAAGAAAAATCACCGACGAGAAACATGCGGTTTCTCTTTTTGACACAATCACAATAATCCCCATGAAAAAAAATTATGTTGTTGAATTATCCGAAAAGAAAAAATTCGGGCTTAAAGAAATTCCCGAATCCGAGAGCCATAAAAAGATTTCAAAGGTTCTCAACAAAAAAATTCTGAAAGGAAAAAAGGTCCAGATAAATTTCACAGACGGAAACAACCTCATCTCAGACATGAAATGCAACGTAAATGACTCCGTCGTTGTCAACATGAAAAACAAGAAAGAGGAAAAATGTCTTCCTTTGAAGGAAAGGGCGAAGGTTCTCGTCTTTGAAGGAAAGCATACCGGAGAGAACGGTGTTGTTGAAAAAATAAATCCCGATCATAAAATGGTGGAAATAAATTCTCACGGGAAAAAAATCAACGTATTAATTAAACAAATCATAGTTACGGGAGAATAAAAACATTTTTTACAATGACAAAAACAAAAAATAAAACGGAAAATCCGATGAGAATAATAAAAATAGAAAAAATAGTTTTGAGCGTCGGCGGAAGCAAGGAAAATCTTGAAAAGGGAACCAAACTTCTTCATCTGCTGAGCAAGAGAAAACCTGCAAGAATAAAAACAAGAAAGAGAATTCCTGCTCTCGGAGTAAGTCCCGGCATGGAAGTCGGCGCAGTTGTTACCCTAAGAAAAAATCCTGAAGAAGTTTTGAAAAGAATGATTGTCGCAATTGACAACACACTTAAAACAAAACAAATCAGCGAAAACAATTTTTCATTCGGCATCAAAGAATATATTGAAATTCCGGGAATGGAATATCAAAGAGATATAGGGATAATGGGTCTTGACGTTACCGTTGTTTTCAAGAGAAGCGGAAGAAGAGTCGGAATAAGAAAGATTAAAAGAGGGAAGGTTTCAAAGAGACAAAGGATTTCAAAGGAAGAAATAATAAAATTCATGGAGGAAAATTTCAACACGAAATTCAAGTAAAAATGACAGCAAGCGACTGGAAAAAAACATTGAACAATCAGCTTAAATCAAAACCTGAAATTGCAGACAGATACACGAGAAACAACAAGCCGAAGGACAGGAAAATCGGCATAGCGACGAAGAAATGCGAGCGTTGCGGGAGATTCGGAGCGCACATAAGCACTTACGGATTGAATTTATGCAGACAATGTTTCAGAAGAATTGCGGAGGAAATAGGATTCAAAAAATATTCATAAAATGGAAAACAAAAATAAAACATGCGCGGATTCGGGATTCAAAAAATCCTTGGAGGTTTTTTAAAATGTCACACGATATTGTTGCAGACGCGTTGAATATGATAAGGAATGCAAACAGGGCGAGAGAGAATTCTGTTAAAATCAGGAGAATATCAAACGTCTTGATTGAAATATTGAAAATCATGAAACAAAAAGGCGCGATAAAAAAATACAAAATAGACAGCAAGGAAAAAAGCGTTGAGATTTCAATAGGCGATTTGACTGAATGCAAGGCGATAAAACCAAGATTCACATGTTCTGTAAACGACATAGAAAAATACAAGAGAAGGTATCTTCCCGCCAGAAACATAGGAACAATAATCATCTCAACAAGCAAGGGATTGAAAACGCACGAAGAAGCGGAAGAAGAAAAAATGGGGGGAAGTTTGATTTCATTCTTCTACTAAAAAACAATGAAACGAGAAATTTTCCAAGAGATAGCGATTCCGGAAGGAATTGAAATTGAAATAGAAGGCAACAGCGCGATTATAAAAGGAAAACTCGGAGAAATCAAGAAAAGATTTGGATTCAAAAATATAAAACTTGAGAAGAAAGAAGGAAAAATATTTATCGGAAAGAAAAACGCGACCAAAAATGAAAAAAGACTCATCAATACCGCCACGGCGCACATCAAAAACATGATTCTCGGCGTTAAAGAAGGATTTGAATACAAGTTGAAAGTCGTGTACAGCCATTTTCCCATAACTGTTGAACTCCACGGAAAAGAAGTTCTCGTCAAAAATTTTCTCGGAGAAAAAATACCAAGAAAAACAGAAATACTTCCTGAAGTTGAAGTAAAGATTGACAAAGATTTTATAACGGTGAAATCGCACGACAAAGAATCCGCAGGGCAAACCGCGGCGAATCTTGAAAGGGCGACAAGAATAGCCAACAGGGACAGGAGAGTTTTTCAGGACGGAATTTTTTTAATTAACAAGGCGGGAAAAGAAATATGACCATAAAATTTTTCAGAAGGAATTGGAACAGATTTTCGCGATTGGGAATGGGAAGAAAGAAAAAGCAAAAATGGAGAAATCCGACGGGAAGGCACAACAAGATAAGAGAAAAAATAAGAGGGCATCCTTCTCCAGTCAGCATAGGTTACAGGCAGGATAAATCTTCAAGAGGAAAAATTCTGGAAAAAAAAGTTGTTCGCATTTACAACATGAAGGACTTGGGAAAAATCGGGAAAAATGAAATCGGGTTGTTGGGAAAAATCGGGAAAAGAAAAAAAACGGAAATTGCGAAAAAAGCCGTTGAAATGAAAATTCACATTCACGGAGTAAATCTGAACAAATTCGCAAAAGACATGGAAAGAAAAAGAAAACACGAAACAAAAAAAGGGGGAAGCAAATGAACCTGACAAAAAAGAAAAACCTTGCCGCAAAGGTTTTTAGCGTCGGAAGAAGCAGGATTGTGTTCTTAAAATCAAGATTGAATGAAATAAAAGAAGCGATAACAAAACAAGACATGAGGGACTTGCATAAGGACGGGGCAATAATGATAAGGGAAATAAAAGGAAGAAGAACGAAAACAGCGTCGGGGGGAAGAACGGGTCCAGGAAAAATCAAGAAAAGCGTCAACAAAAGAAAAAAAGAATATATGTCAATTACAAGAAAGTTAAGAAGGCATCTTTATCACGAAAAAACGCAGGGAAAAATCTCAAAAGAAGATTACACAAATGCGAGAAAAAAAATCAGGAACAGATTTTTCAGGAGCAAGAATCATCTAAAAGAACATCTCGGAGGAATTAAAAGTTGAAAACAATAAAACGCAGAAGAAAATCAAACCAGACAGATTACATGAAGCGATTGAAACTTCTGAAGAGTTCAAGACCAAGAATAGTTTTAAGAAAAACTAACAGATATATCATTGCACAATATGTAACGAGCAAAGAGACAAGGGACAAGATTGAAACAGGAATAGATTCAAGACAACTTTTAAAACACGGCTGGCCGGAAGAATTCAAAGGCAGTTTGAAATCAATCCCTGCGGCGTATCTGACCGGGTTCTTACTCGGGAAAAAAATACTCAAGGAGAAAAAAGACGCTCCGGTTTTGGATTTCGGCATGACGAGAAACATACACGGAAATAAAATGTTCGCGTTCATGAAGGGTTTGATTGATTCAGGAATAAAGATGAAACATTCAAAGGAAATTTTTCCAAGCGAAGAAAAAATCAGTGGAAAAAACATGAGGGAAGATTTTTCAAAAACATTTAAAGAAATTAAATCAAAAATAGAAAAAATTTAAAGGAAATTTTACACGAGGATAGAAATCAAAATAAAAAATAGGAATTTTTATAATGGCAGAAAGCAAAAACAAAATTGAAGAGCTTGAAAAGGCGATTGAAACTAAGGAAGTTGAAAAAGAATTGGAATCCGTAGAAAAAGAAAATCGTCCAATCGCAGTTGATTCAGAGAAAAAGAAGGTGTTCGGGGTTGCAGGATGGAATCCTAAAACGAAATTGGGGCGCGAAGTGAAAGACGGAAAAATAAGAAATATTGACGAGATTCTCAACAACGACAGAAAAATATTGGAGGCGGAAATTGTTGATTCTCTTATTGAGGTTAAATCTGATTTGATTGCAGTCGGACAATCCAAAGGAAAATTCGGAGGAGGGAAGAGGAGAGCGTGGAGACAAACGCAAAGGAAAACTCAGGAAGGAAACATTCCCACATTTTCAGCAGTGGCGGTAATCGGCGATGAAAACGGGCACGTGGGAATCGCCTCCGGAAGAGCAAAAGAAACGCTTCCAGCGAGGGAAAAAGCGCTAAGAAAGGCGAAAATCAACATAATAAAAGTAAAGAGAACGTGCGGTGCTTTTGATTGTTCGTGCAGCGAAAATCATACAATTCCTTTTGAAGTCCGCGGAAAAGCAGGAAGCGTTCGTGTTATTCTAATCCCAGCGCCGCAAGGAACAGGGCTCGTCGTGGGAAACGAATTGAAAAAAGTTTTGAAATTAGTAGGAATAAAGGATATTTACAGCAAAACTTTCGGGCAAAAAAGAACATCGTTCAATTTGGTTAAAGCGTGCATGGTCGCTTTGAAAAAAACCAACAAAAGCGATAAAAAAAGGGGTGTTGAATAATGATTTGCATAATCAGAATAAAAGGCGAAGTCGGTCTCAGAAGAGAAATAATTGAAAATCTCAACAGAGTAAGACTTAAAAGAAAATATGCCTGCGTTGTTTTAAGACCGAGTCAGGATAAAATGGGAATTGTAAAAAAAATTAAAAATTTCGTCGCATACGGGGAAATAGACGAGAAAACATTTGAAAAACTTATTGAGAAGCGCGGGAAAGCGATAGATAAGAAAAAGAAAATTGACGCGAAAAAAATCGTTTCCGGTTTCAAGGAAGGAAAAAGTTTTGAGGAACTCGGATTGAAGCCGTTTTTCAGACTGCATCCGCCGAGAGGTGGAATTGATTCTAAAATTCATTTCGGAAAAAAGAAAGGTGTTTTGGGAAACAACAAGGAAGGAATAAATAAACTTATTGAGAGGATGTTGTGAAATGACAGAGCAAGAGAGAAGTTATAGTCCAAGTGAATTGGAAATTGGAATGATTTTTGATGAGACAGAGCTAATAATTGAAAGAGATGGGTACAGTATGGCAACTATTGTAAAAGAAGGGGGGTTGGGAGACCATCGGAGAGAATTTCAAATCCAAAAATTCATGTATGATTTAATTCGTATAGAAGATGGAAAAATTATTCCGGAATATAACGGAGGGTTAGAGGTATATATTGATAATGAAGATAAAGAAGTTCATCTAGACTACAAAGATAAATTAATAAAGGCGGGTCTTTGGAGTGATAAAATTTAAAATGAAAACGAAAAAAAGAAAGAGATCCACGAGAATGCACGGACGCGGAATGGGAACTCACGGATACGGTGCGAGAAAAAAGCACAAAAAATCCGGGCATCACGGCGGGGCGGGAATGTCAGGAAGCGGAAAAAGGGCAGACCACAAAAAAACGTTGGTGTTAAAATTATATGGACATAAATATTTCGGGAAACAGGGGATAACGAGCAAAAAAACGCAAAGGGACACGAGAAAAAGAATTAATTTGAAAGAAATTGAATTTAACATTGAAAAATACGTTAAAAAGGGCGTCGCGAAAAAAACAAAAGACGGATTTGAAATTAATTTGAAAGATTACAAGATTCTCGGCGACGGAGAAGTTAAGAACAAATTATTTATTACCGCCATGGAAGCTTCGCAATCCGCAATTGAAAAAGTGAAAAAATCAGGCGGAGAAATAAAACTAAAATAAAATTGGTTGATTAAAAAAACAGAAAATTTTTTAGGAATCAATTTTCCAAAAAAATCAAAAATGGATTTAAGAAAGATTTTCGGTTACATCCCTGAGGTAAGAAAACCTGAAGAAAAAAAGGTTGATTTCAAAACAAAATTAAGGTGGACTTTGATTGTCCTTGTTTTGTTTTTCGTACTTGCGAACGTTTCCCTTTTCGGATTGTCAAACAACGCGCTCGAAAGATTTGAATACCTTGCAATAATACTTGGAACAGACTTCGGAAGCATAATCTCTCTTGGTACAGGACCAATTGTCATGGCTTCAATTATTCTGCAACTTTTGACGGGGGCGGGAATAATAAATATTGACATAACCAAAGAAGAAGGGAAGAAGTTTTTTCAGGGAGTCCAGAAACTTATAGTTTTTTTCTTCATAATTTTCACGTCGTTCATTTATGTTTTCATGCAAGGTCTCCAAGCGCTGCCGGGATTTGCGTCAATCGTGATTCTGCAGTTAATTCTGGGGGGATTTGCAATATTTTACATGGACGAGGTTACAAGCAAGTGGGGTTTTGGTTCAGGAGTTTCGCTTTTTATCGGCGCCGGAGTAAGCTGGAGATTGTTCACAAGCGCATTTCAGTTTGTAGACCAACAAGGAAGAAACTGCCTTCTTGATTTCGCAACAATTCCATGCTCAGGAAAAATCTTGGTTTTAGTGCAGTCAATTACCAACAGATATCCTGTGGAATTTGTCTCTGCATTTGCAGCGATAGTTTCAACGGTTTTGGTATTTCTTCTTGTTGTTTGGGCGCAATCGTTGAAAGTGGAAATTCCGTTGAGTTTTGGGAGAGTAAGAGGATACGCAATAAAATGGCCTTTGTCGTTTTTTTATTCTTCGGTAATTCCCGTTATTTTTACCGCGGCTCTCGTCGCAAATCTGCAGTTGTTCGGAGGTTTGCTTGAAAATTTTGCGTCTTCATGCGCTAACGGGGCAGATTGCACAACCGGAGCAAAAATAGCTTCTTACTTCGGATTCTTAGGACATTTTGTTCAGGGACAACCGATTTCAGGATTTGCTTTCTGGCTCGGCTCAACAAATCTTCTTGAGATGATAATTCGCGGGGGTTTTCTGCCGATTTATCTTCTTCAAGGATTGACGCACACGATTTTTTTCATGGTTTTCTCAATGATTTTTGCGGTGTTCTGGGTTAAGACTGCCGGAATGGATTCAAAAAATCAGGCGCACAAAATTGCCGCTTCCGGACTTCAAGTCGCGGGTTTCAGACAGGACGAAAGAGTTTTGGAAAGCATACTTGATAGATACATAATGCCACTCACCGTTATGGGGGGGTTGGTAATCGGGTTTTTAGCGTCGGTAACTAATCTTCTCGGGGCATTGGTTTCCGGAACCGCGATTCTTCTTGTAATCATGATAATGTTTCAATTTTATCAAAACATCGCGCAGCAACATCAAACAGACATGTATCCTGCCATGAAAAAATTCATGGGGTGATTTAAAAAAGCGGAACCGAGGTTCCGCACCTCTTATTAATGAAGAAAGTAACCAAAAGAGATTCCGCATCTCCTGAAACAATTTAAAAAACCATTTTCATTTAATAAAAAATGCTTAAATCAAAATTAAAAAATTTTCATAAATCATTTTATAAATAAAATGCTTAAA
>CAZAOW010000005.1:0-11368 GCA_964487075.1 Candidatus Woesearchaeota archaeon
ATAATGACAGAAATCAAAATAAAAAGCGATTACGCATACGCATCGCGAATATAGGGGAATTTTTTATAATGACAGAAGCCAACGTACAAAACAGGAGTTTTGCATAATGAATCAAAAAGAAATTTTGGGGTTTTGCCTTGAAAAAGGCATCTTGCTTGACAGGGAAATTTTAAATCTTTTCAGCAACACAAACGACGTTGAGTCTGCAAAATTTATTATTGAAAAAATAAGAGAAAAAACAAACAGCAGAATAATAACAAAACATCTTTTTCAGGAAAATAAAGAACAAATAGAAAAATTCTTTTTGGAAATTCCTGAAGAGAGAAAAATCAATGCCAGAAAGCTGAAAATAGAACTCGGATTGAGCATTGAAATTTCTGAGGAAAAAATAAATATTCCCCTGTACGAAAAACCCGCGGAAGAGAGTTTTCAGGAAGAATCGTCTGTAAAGATTATTTCAATGCATCCTTCCTTCGGCAAAAAATACATCGTCCCGGATTTTACAAATCACTTCAGAAACAGGTTCGCGGAAATGCGCGGGTTTCTTCAGGAAAAACCCGAATTGACGAATCTGGTTTCAATAAACAGAATTTCTGGAAATAAACAAGGGATTTCAATAATCGGAATGGTTTCAGACAAAAGAGTTACGAAAAACAAAAATATTTTGCTTGAAGTTGAGGATCTCACGGGAATGATAAGAGTTTTAATAAATCAGGGGAAAAAAGAAGTTTATGAAAAAGCTGAAAACATCTGTTTAGATTCTGTTGTCGGTTTTAACGGTTCCGGAAACAGGGAAATTTTTTTTGCAAATGAGATTTTTTTTCCTGAAGCGCAGATTTTAGAAAGGAAAAGTTCTCCTGCAGAAGAAAACGCTTTATTTATCAGTGACGTTCACATAGGAAGCAAACTTTTTTATGAAAAAAGTTTTCTGAATTTTGTTGATTATTTAAATTGCAAAACTCCAAACACACCAGAAGCCGAAAAAATAAAATATCTTTTTGTCGTCGGAGATTTGATTGCCGGTGTGGGGGTTTACCCGAATCAGGAAAAAGATTTGAAAATAAAAGACATTGAGGGACAATATTCCATGGTTGCGGAACTCTTTGGAAAAATCAGGAAAGACCTCAAGATAATAATGATGCCCGGAAATCACGATTGCGTTCGTCTCGCCGAACCGCAACCGCTTTTGGACGAGAAATATGCCTGGCCTTTATACAACATGAAAAATGTAATAATGACTTCTAACCCTTCGGTGATAAATATGGGGGCAAAAAAGAATTTTTCCGGTTTTGATGTTTTGGCTTATCACGGATTTTCGTATCCTTACTATGCAAACAATATCCCGAAGCTCATGCTCGGAAATTCCATTAATTCCCCCGACAAGATTATGCATTACCTTCTTCAGAACAGACATCTTGCACCAACACACGCGTCTGTGCAATACACCCCATATGAAAAAGATCCGCTGACAATAAGAAAATCCCCGGACATTTTTGTTTCAGGGCATACCCACAAGGGCGCGGCTTCTTATTACAACAATATTCTTGTTCTCTCAAGCACATGCTGGGAGGGTCTTACAGCATTTCAGGAAAAGGTCGGCGCCAAACCAGATTTTTGCAAAGTCCCGATGTTCAATTTGAAAACAAGGAGTGTGAAAATTCTGGATTTTTATGATAAAGAGGATGAAGAAAATCTCCCTAAACAGATTTAATTAAATTTAAAATGAACACGCTAGAATATTTCGCGGAATTTGAAAAAAAAGTTAGAGAGAATTATGCCGTCGCTGAAGAAGCAAGGAAGAAAGGTTTGGATCCAAGCGAGAAAGTTGAAATCCCTCTCGCAAGAAGTCTTGCAGAGAAGGTCGTCGGGCTCATATCTACGATTTATCCCCAAATGAACAATTGTGGGATTACGGAAAGAATTTTGGAACTTGAAAAAGAATTCGGGAAACTTGACCCAGGCGTTTGCCTTAAAATTGCGGAAGAGGTTGCAAAACAAAAATTTTGCAAATTTGATTCAATGTTGCAGGCGATTACTGCGGGTTGCAGAATTGGTTTCGCGTATATCACGTTAGGAGTTGTCTCAAGTCCGATAGAAGGACTGACTGAAATTAAAATCATGAAAACAAAAGACGGAAAAGAATACCTCTCTCCGTTTTATTCCGGTCCGGTAAGAAGCGCCGGCGGAACAGGCGCCGCTTTCTCCCTCGTTATTACAGATTATCTGCGAGAAATTTTTGGTTTTGCAAAATACGACCCGACCGAAGAAGAAGTAAAAAGAGGAGTTACGGAATTGCTGGACTATCATGAAAAAATAACAAACTTGCAATACATGCCGACCGAGGAAGAAGCGATTTTTCTAATCAAGAATATCCCCGTTCAAGTAAATGGCGAGCCGTCTGAGAAATTGGAAGTTTCAAATTATAAAAATCTTCCGCGAATTGAAACAAATTTTATCCGCGGCGGATTTTGTCTAACAATCGGCGAGGGGCTCGCGCAGAAAGCAGCGAAGATAAAAAGATATATCACTTCTTTAAAAACCAAGGGGTTTAAAATTTCATCTTGGGATTTTCTTGAAGACTATGTAAAATTGCACGAGAAAAGAGACAAAGGAAAAGCCGACGATTCCCCGACTTATATCAACGACCTCGTAGCCGGAAGACCTGTATTCGGGCACCCGTCAAAATCCGGCGGATTCAGATTTCGTTACGGGCGCGGTAGGACGAGCGGATTTTCAGCGGCTTCAATGCATCCTGCAACAATGGCTATCACCGATAATTTTATTGCAATAGGGACACAGCTGAAAATAGAAAAACCGACAAAGGGATGTGCAATCACAAGCTGCGACAGCATTGATGGACCAATTGTAAAATTGTTCAGCGGCAGCGTAAGAAAACCGAAGACAAAAGAAGAAGCGAAAAAAATTTATCCCGACGTTGAAGAGATAATTTATCTTGGCGATGTGCTTTTTCCTTTCAGCGATTTGGCGAACAGAAATCACGGACTGATAAAACCGGGTTATGTTGAAGAATGGTGGCATCTTGAACTTGAAGAAAAAGATTTGGAATTTTCAAAAACTTTGGATCCATGGAAAATAAATTTTGACCAAGCTATTGAAGCAAGCAGAAAATTTCAAATTCCTTTAAACCCGAAATTTATTTTTTATTGGACAGAAATAAAAAAAGACGAACTTCTTGGATTGATTTTCTGGCTGAGACACGCGAAGACTCAAGGTAAAATAATCCTGCCCTACAAAAAAGACGACCAGGAAAAATTCTCTCTTGGAAAAAGAGCGCTTGAACTTTTGGGTGTTGAACACGAAGTAATAATTGAAAACGTGGTTCTCACTGAAGAAAACAGCAAAGCTCTTTTGACAAATCTGGGAATTGATTCCTCGGTTTTAGAAGAACCAAATTTCTCTCTTAAAGATGCTCTTGTTTTGGAGAAATTCAACTCTGAAAAAGAGGTATTAGAAATAATAAACGATTTTTCTGAATTTAAAATCAAAGACAAAGCGGGAGAATTTATCGGCGCGAGAATGGGCAGACCTGAAAAAGCAAAATTAAGAAAACTTATCGGAAGCCCGAATATTCTTTTTCCCGTCGGAAATGAAGGAGGAAGACTTAGAAGTCTTAATCTTGCCGTGGAAACAGGGAGCGTGAGAAGCGCTTTTCCAATATTTAAATGCAGTCAATGCAGGAAAGAAACAATTTATCCAAAATGTGAAAACTGCGGCGAAAAAACAGGGAAAATTTATTATTGCTACGACTGCAGGGCGAACTTTGACGCTGTTTGCGAAATTCATAACAAGGGGCAATCCTTTACAAACACGAGTCTTGATACAAAATATTATTTTTCAAAGGCGCTTGAAAAATTAAAAATGCAAAGAACAGAAATTCCCGTCCTGATAAAAGGGGTCAGAGGAACATCAAGCGCAGGACATCAGATTGAAAACATCGGGAAAGGAATTCTCAGAGCCAAACATGGGCTTCAAGTCAACAAAGACGGGACCATAAGATTTGACGCGACAGAACTTCCACTGACTGCATTCAAACCAAAAGAAATTTTTGCGAACATAGAAAAACTAAAAGAGATGGGATACGACAAAGATATTTATGGAAATGAGTTAACAGACAAGGAGCAGATTTTGGAACTGAAACCGCATGACATAATTTTACCAAGTTGCCTTGATTCCGCCGATGAAAAAGCCGACGACGTTTTTATCAGAATCTGCAATTTTATTGATGAATTGTTGGAGAGATTTTACGGAACGAAACGATTTTACAACGTAAAAAAACGCGACGATTTAATAGGACATCTTGGCGTTTTCATGGCGCCGCACAATTGCGCCGGAGTTGCATGCAGAATAATAGGATTTTCAAATACTCAAGGAGTTTTCGCGAGTCCATACATGCACGCTGCAGTGAGAAGAGATTGTGACGGAGACGAGGCGGCGATAATGCTTCTTCTGGACGTCTTACTTAATTTTTCATTGGAATTTTTGCCACAGCACCGAGGAGGAACGCAGGATGCGCCATTGGTTTTAAATGCAAAAATTGACGCAGGAGAAGTTGACGACCAGATAATGGATTTTGAACTAACATCAAAATATCCAATTGAGCTTTACAGACTAGCGGAAATGAAAAAACATTCATCGGAAATAAAAATCCCTAATGTGAAAACAAGATTAAAAGAAGGAAAAGATAATTTCATAAACATTGGATTTACACACGATACCGGAAATTTCAACGACGGCGTTGTTTGTTCTTCATACAAATTTTTGCCGACAATGCAAGATAAATTGCAACATCAGATGGATCTTGTTGAGAAAATCCGCGCGGCTGATACCAGCGACACCGCAAGACTCGTGATTGACAGGCATTTCATAAAAGACATGCGAGGAAACTTAAGAGGATTTTCAACTCAGAATTTCAGATGCGTTGAATGCAACGAGATTCTAAGAAGACCGCCATTATCTGGAGTTTGCTCAAAATGCAACGGAAAATTAATTTTCACAGTTAATGAAGGTGGAATAAAAAAATATTTGGAGCCGGCGATAAATCTTGCAGAGAAATATAATGTTTCCCCATACATGAAACAAAATCTTGAACTGATAAAAAGATACATTGACAGCATTTTCGGGAAGGAAACAGAGAAACAGGAAGCTCTTGCGAAGTGGTTTTAGATATATTCTTAAGAAGACAAATGCTTAAAAAACAGAAATTTATTTGGGTCTTATGGAAGATCAAACGGAAGAAATTCTGCGTCAAAATTCCCCCGCATTTAGTTTTGTTTCATTGATGCATAAGAATGCACGTTCCCGCCCGACGATAGATTTCATGCACTTCATGCAGGATTCTCTTGAACTTGCAATAAAGTCTGGAATGGAATTTGAGCCAAAAGACTTTGAAAAGATGAGGTATATCTCGGGGCTATGGTGGATGGGAGGAAGTAGAGAAACGTTTTATGCGATTGCTTGCGAGTCCGACAATACCTCTGCGTGCAGAAGTTACGAATCTTTGGTTGGAAGAGAGCCGTTCACACTTTTGGATTCAAAACGCATTTATGTCGGTTTGAATTTTTTATGGGGAGACAAAACTCTTACGGATGTGGTGCAATGCACCTCTTTTGCCGAAGACAATTCTTATCTTGTTGGGTGCAGTTATAAAGATATGGACTTATCCAAGTATGGACATTGTAAGATTAAACCCGATGGGAGAATTTTGAGTTCTGAACGCGACGACCCCTTCATAGAACATGGTAACAACAAAATTCTGCGTAGATACAAAATTACTCACGATGATTTAAAAGAACACAGAAAAAAACTTAAAGCGCTCAAGCAAGTTTAAACTCTATTTTCTTGCACAATTATCTTTTAAAACAAGATTAGACAAGAATTTTTATGAAAAGGGGGTTTAAGATTGGGCTATTGAAACAAGTTGATGCTCAGTCAAAAGAGGACGCCGAAAAACGTTCTATAATTTCGCGAAGGAACACATCCCGATTTTTTACACAAATTTATCAGTACATCTACGGCGGAAAAATAAATTTTGGAAAAAAGGGTAATCTTGACATCTTTCTTGAAAACGGACGCAAAAATTTTAGCCCAGATATTGTTGAATCATCTGGAAACGGGATTGTTTATACAGAGGTTAAATCCCATTCTGTGAGGATGAATTCCCCCCATTGCTCCATAACTCAGCTTGAAAACTATTGCTATTTCTTTTTGAATAAATTGAACTCAAAGCGCGTTCCACGCGTTGACTATTCCATTTTCAGATACGGAGACTGGAATACGCACGGTTTGCAAAAACTAAACTCTTCACAATTTGTTGATAAATTGTCGGAAGTTAATAAAAAATTATTAATTTTGCCTTTAAATCTTGTTTTTTTCTTATTAACCTTTTCGCGGCACGAAAGAAGAGACCAAACAACCTCGGAATCTCCTCTGGATTTTCAGGACTATTTTATGCCGAGAGGAAAAATTTTAACCCGGTTGCAAGACGGGAACTGTGCGATATCTGATCTTATTTCCAGCTACGGCAATCTTTCCGAATTGGAGAAAAGATTTTTTCGCGGTCTGGAAGATTTAGCTCTTCAGGATTTGCAAGTAGATAAAACCCTTTCCCCTAGAATTCAAATTGAACACAGGGGAAAAATATACTGCGTAAAGCCGTTTCCCATAACAAAGTATTTTCACAATACAAAAAAATATCAGAAATGGCTGGCACATTTTTCTAAAAATCACGAAAGAATAATGGAAGATTTTGGGCTGAGAAATCTCTTTGAAGAAAAAAGAATTGTTTACAACCCAAAACCCGAGGAGGACGAAATCCCGTATTAAAATGAAACTGAATTTTTCCGATTATGAAATTGAAAAGGCGAGGCAAGTTTTGAGCAAGCACATTCCGGAAGATATAACAAAAGAAAGCGCTCTGGAATTGCTTTTGTTTTGCATCGCAAGTCAGGCAATGAGATGGGAACTCGCGAGCGATTTTGTAAAATCTTTAAGACAGAAATCTTTCGGGAAATACTCTTCTTGGGAGATATTGATTAATAAAAATTTAGTTCATGAAACTTCAAAAGAAAAAGGATATCGGTTTCATCACGAACGCCGATTTGATTGCGCAATAGATTACTTTCAAAACAATGATTTTAATTCTGAAGAAATAATGAATGCAAACATTAAAACAAGAAGGGAATATTGCGAGCAAATAAAATTTCTTGGGAACAAAACTTTTTCTTTTTGGCACCTTTGTCTCGGAGGAAAAAATCTTCTTGCTCTGGACGTTCACGTTCTTCGTGGTCTGAACAAACTTGGTATTGATATGGACGAATATTATTTTGCTTCAAAACCAAGAGGGAAAGGAAACCAGAAAGTCAGGAAAACTCCGAATGAAAAAGATTATTTGCGAATTGAAGATGACGCGAGAAATCTCTTTTCCGAAGATGAAAGATTTTTTATTTCAAACGGAAAAGTGGACATGGCTCTTGTTGACGCGCTTTTATGGTGGAAAGGTGCAAGCAGAAACGGAACGATGCAACTTTACCTTCCCGGAGAAGATTTTCAAGAATTTTCGTATTTGCCTTATTGAAAACTCATTAACAATTGATCTTTAAGTCTAATGTTTCTTCTTGTCTCAACTCTCTTTCCATTTTTGAAAACCACGAATTTTCCGGTTTCCTGAGAGTACGGAACGTTTGAAATGCACGAATTTTCTATCGGGCAATTTTCATCGCAAGCGAAATAATTTTTCATACTGCAAATTTCAGAGCCAATAATCCAGAGAAGCGTGTCAAGAACAACGGGATTCAGATTATTTTTTTTACAGATTTCCCAGTAGGATTTCTCCAATAATGGCACAAGCAAATCAACTCTTATCTGCTCTTCGTCTCCGATATTAACACATCCCATATTAAGTGGAATTCTTGCCTTGTGAACATCAACCTTTAACAAGGCGTTTTTAGGATCTGTCGGAGAAACAATCCCGCGCTCCATGTAATACAACGTAATGAGATTTGCAATCGGGTTGCCAATACCCGAAAACAGCGTCAATCTTTTTCTTGCCTCCTCAGCCGTTTGATTTTGAATTATCCTCCTCGGGTCGCCGCCATAAACCTCAGCCATTTTTATTGAATTATGGTAATAACTCTTGGCGAAACCATTTACAACATACCTAAAATCTTGCACGCATATTTGTTCCATTTCGGAAAAATTTCTGCGAGAAACTTCAACGGGATTAAATATCCATTTTTTATCTCTTTGCGCCCAGACTCTTAATCCATTTTTTATATTTGTTTGAGTTTGGATTCTTTTTTCCATTGAAGCAGAGAGAAAAAGATAATTTGCAGCTTGAACAGGATTTGATTGCAAACAAGATTCAACTTCTTCCGGGAGATTGAATTGCGGGAGAAATTTTTCTCTCCCATTTTTGAAAATTCCAACACTTCTTTCATAAGCATCATAGGCAGCAAGGCAAATTTCCGCGAGCTTATTCGTGTCAACTTCATATCTAAATCCGTTGGGCATCAATCTTTTTTTCCAGAGTTCTATATAAAGATTATCGTTTTACGTCAAATACAAAACTATCGTCGGCAACAAAAGACAGGACATCATTAACGTTCTTTTGACGTTCGCGGAAATGCAAAAAATTCCCGTCATTGTTGAAACAAAGAAGACGAAAAAACCTAGAAACCCTGAAACAAAAAATACAATTGCTGAAAGAAAAAATATCGTGGCTATTGAGAGTTTTGTATAATTTATCTTTTCAATTTTATTTGAAAAAAATTCGGCAAGAATTTTTGTGATGAAAAAACTCAGGATTCCTGAAATTAAAACAACAATCAGAATTAAGACGAGAATTTCTTTAGGGATTTGTCCGAATATTTCTTGGACAGAAGCCGCGGCACCCGTCCTCGCTTTTTGAATCGCATAAACTGCTATGAAAGAAAGCCCCATGACGAGAGTGTTTGTTGAACCCAAAAGAACCAAAAATTCTTCTCTGCCACTTTTAGAAATCAAATTTCCAATAATCGCCGCCTGTCCGGAACCCAAGCCGGGAAGAAATCCGCAGATTAATGAAGAGACAAGAGAACCTGCCAAAGGTTTCGCCATTCTTATTTCAGGTTTTGTTATAACCTGTTCCGGAACTTGAGTTTTTGCCTTTATTGTCAAAAACAATGCAGACGCCCCGAACAAACCAGATAAAAGAGGAAGCAACGGCTGATTTAATCCATCAAGATTTAAAACAATCAACCCCAAAATTCCTGAAAGCAAAAAAACAATCAGGGAAGATAATTTTTCTCCTTCTGAAAAAATCATGAATAAAGAAACGGCAATTAAAATGAACGGGATAAACTCTGAAATAAAATTATAAATTTTTGGCACGAAAAAAACAAGGGGAAATGAAATTAAAATCAAAATAAAAATTGCAGCCAGACCGCCAAGATTCGTCAGCATCACTGCCTCGTAACCTCTTCCGGATTTCAACAGTTCGTGCCCGGGAAGAACTGAAAGTTCTGTTCCGTCTTCTGGGGCGCCGAGAAAAATTGACGGAATGAAATCCACAAAGGTGTGCGTTATTGACATCGCGACGATGAACACTATAAAATAAATCGGATTTACAAAAACAAGCAGAGACGAGGAAAGCGAAACCAGAATCAAGGAAACGAGATTTATGTGAATCCCTGGAGCCAGACCTGTAAAAATACCGAAAAGAATTCCGAAGAATAGAAAGGAAATTATTTCAATCAGCATGATAATTTTATAAGGTTTAATTTATTTTAACAGAAATGAAAAATGGCGCGCTGTTTTTATTTTCTATTGTGATATTATTTAGTATTTTTACCTTTATTCAAGGGCAAGAAGAAACAGATGAAACCGGCATTGAAGAAAATTCAGAAAACTTTTTTGTTAAAATAACCAACTTTTTTAAGAATTTGTTTAATAAGAATTCAGACAATGAATCTGTTTCTGAAAAGTTTGAAGACACGATTCCCGAAACCGATGATATGCAAACTGAATCTGGTGAAGAAATATTATCCTTTTCCTGGGAAAAAGACAGTGGCTCAAGAATCACAGACGGTTCTGTTCCGTTTGTGCACAAATTGGAAGACGGGAAAGTTCGTTTGTATTATTGCAACAGCGAGGGAATATTGTCCGCTGTTTCTAATGATGGTTTGAATTTTGCAAAAGAACAAGGTGTGAGAATTTCTCCCGGGACTGGGTTTGAATTACAAGTCTGCGATCCGACAATTGTGGATTTATCAGACGGAAAAATGAGAATGTATTACAAAGGCGCGAACAGTCAAAACGCGGGACCGGGACAATCTATACACAAAATTTATTCGGCAATTTCTTCCGATGGGCTGAATTTTGTGAAAGAAGGACTTAGAATTGATTCCGAGACTAGCGGAGATAACGGCTGGGCTTCTGTTCCCGATGCGATAGTTCTTTCCGACGGCAGAGTGAGAATGTATTATGTAACTGCCGCAGAGATGGAACACGGAATCGGTTCAGCAATTTCTTCCGACGGACTGAATTTTGAAAAAGAGCCGGGAATGAGAGTTGAAAATTTGGTTGACCCTGCTTTGGTTAAAATGGGAGATAAATATTTACTTTTTGCAGCGTCCATAGATGAAAGATTCTCCCAAGTTCCGAAGGGAATTTATTATTTAGAATCTTCCGACGGGCTTGATTTTGGCGAACCGAGAGCAGTTTTCCAGACAGACAATGTATATGACCCTTCTGTTTTGAAGATTGACGAAAACACCATGCGAGTATTCTACGGGAAAGTTGCGCCTCCGCAATTGCCCGCTGTTGAAAGCCATACGGGAAAGATTGCAAAATAAAACCGATAAATAAATTACGGCTACTGGAAACATTTAATAATTATTTTCTTTTCTTCTTTGAATGGATTTAAACAAAAAAATTGAACTGATAAAAAGGAATACGGTGGAGATAATCGGAGAAGAAGAATTGAAGAAACTCTTGAAGTCAAAAAAAGAAATTTCCGTTTATTGGGGAACGATGCCAACGGGCTCTCCGCACATCAGTTATTATTTTCCTTTGCTGAAAGTTGCAGATTTGTTAAGGGCAGGATTAAGAGTAAAAATACTTTTAGCTGATTTGCATGCAGCACTTGATGGTGTTGATTGGAAAGTTCTTAGCAAGAGACAAAAATATTATGAAAGGTTAATCAAAGTTATGCTAAAAACTATTGGAGTTAATATAAATAAATTGGAATTTGTTGAAGGAAGCAAAATCCAACTAAATGGAAAATATTTTCAAGATGTTTTGAAGTTAAGCACAATTACTTCGGTGCATGACGCAACAAAATCCGCGTCGGAGGTGGTAAAATTGGGAGACA
>CAZAOW010000005.1:11378-12550 GCA_964487075.1 Candidatus Woesearchaeota archaeon
AGCTTGGAGGAATTATTTATCCTGTAATGCAAGCGTTGGATGAAGAATACTTAAAAGTTGATGCACAACTTGGAGGACTTGACCAGAGAAAAATATTGGTTTATGCCCGCGAGTTTTTACCTAAAATTGGTTACAAACCGAGAATTGAAATAATGCATCCAATAGTTCGCGGCTTGATTGGCGAGAAGATGAGTTCAAGTGTGGAAGGGAGTAAAATAGATATGATGGACGATGAAGAAACCATTAAAAGAAAAATAAATCATGCGGTGATGATAGCTAAAGACTCAAATAATGGATTGATGGCTTTTTTGAAATTTGTTACTTTTGTCATTAAAAAGGATAATAAAGAAAAATTTGTCCTTAAAAGGGATAAAAAATATGGCGGATATTTGAAATACACAAATTACAACGAGTTGGAGGAAGATTATATTTCCGGAAAAATTCATCCTCTTGACCTGAAAAATGCAATTGCAAAAGAGATGGATAAATTGGTTGAACCTGTAAGAAAGGATTCTTTATTGAGAAAATTATACAAAGATGCTTATGGATGATTTTATTTCATGGATTTGAAGAATTCTGTTGCGGAAAGTTTGGAAAAAATAATAAAGCCGATAAGAAATAAAATAGGTAATATTCATAGAAAAGTTTATAAATAGTTATATATTATACATTATATGAAAATTATAACTAAACCAAAACAATGGGGAAATTCTTTGGGGATAATTTTGCCTAAAGACGTGATAAATGTGGAAAGGATAACTAAAGAAACAGAGATAATTGTAGAAGTCAAAAGGGGAAATCCCGTAAAAGAAATATTTGGCTCTTTAAAGGGATGGAAGATAAATACCCAAAAATTTAAAGATGAATTGAGAAAAGAAGAAGCCGAAGCAGAAAAAAGAAAATCAAGAATTTTCAAGTTTCCCTCATAAATTCGGTAAAAAGAAAATGGAAACATCAAAAACTTATTTCTTAGACAGTTATGCTTTAATAGAGATAATAAAGGAAAATAAAAATTTTAAGAAATTTGAAGAAACAACGAATTTTACCGGTTTTGCGAACCTTTTGGAAGTCCACTGCAAGATAATCAGAGAATTTAATGAAAAAAAAGCCGATGAAATTATTGACAAAATGAAGAGTATTGTTGTTAATATTGACATTAAGGACATAAAAGA
>CAZAOW010000005.1:12560-15629 GCA_964487075.1 Candidatus Woesearchaeota archaeon
CAGAGTTAAAAATTCCAAAAGAAAATTCAGCTATATAGACTGTCTTGGTTATTCAATGGCTCTTAACAGGAATTTAAAGTTTGTTACAGGGGATAATCAATTCAAAGGTGTGGAAAATGTTGAATTTGTGAAATAAAAATTTTCAATAAACTATTTAAACTCTCTCTCTCTTGAATGGGGATGAAAAAGAGCGTGAAGAATAAATTTCTTATTGTCGGGCTGTTTCTCGCGGTTGTTTTGATAGCATCAATTTCTGTTTTTTCGTTAACTGGGAATGTTGTAACAAGTTTTCCCGAACCGGTAAAAATTATGAACGTTTCCAACGACGGAAATTCTATCTGTGTTAATGTTGTAATTCCTAGAAAATACATAAATGTCCGAGGGGACGCAAACAGTTATACCAAGAACATTTTTAGAGAGGAAACTGGTATTTTTGGGGTAACCGAAACTGAACAAGGATTTGACCACGACACAGACACTACTCTTTACACTTCAAAACAATTTGTTGAATTCTCCGACCTTAATCTTGTTTTCCAAGATTTGGGAAGATTTAAATCCCAATATGTATCTCAAGAAGAATGTTGGAACGCCGCCAATTTTTTTTCCGGAGACGCCAACCCTCTTACGGGGCTCGGTTATTTTCATTTTGGGTTGACTATTTTAGACCAAAGGAATAAGGTTTTAGGTTACGGAGCAATTGAGATAATGTGTAATGAAGAAACCTCTAAGTGTTATGGGAACAATGTTGGATGGGGAGAGTTTCGTCTTTCGTCTAACCTTAATACAAATGAAACAATAACCCCTGAAGCATAATCTTTATCTTTTATAACCCCCTATTTTCTTTTCATATAATTCAGTCTTCACTTCGTCTTAAACTCCACAACATCCATGTCTTTTAGCGCGTGGTTTAAACCTATTTTTTGCCCAGCGAATTTGCTTGAAGGTCCCCAGATTTTTGTTTCCTTTATTTTTTGCGAAAAACCCTTAAGAATTTTTTCCGCCAAATCCCTCGCGCTTGAATCCGACGAGAGAATCACGGGATTTTCCGACTTTTCTTTTCCCGGCTCTTTCGTGTACACGCGGATTTTGCCGGAATTTTGGAAAATTTTCAACTTCAAATCATTGAAATTTTTCTTTTCCTTGAGATTGAAAACAAGATAGTTGTATTTCCTGCTTTGCATTTTTGATTCTGCCTTTCTTAATTCATCTCGGTTTGTTGAATCATGATTGAAAATAAAAATCTTTTTTGCTTTGGAAGCGGAAATATTTTTTTCAATTCTCTCAAGATCAGAAAAATTGTTGAACAAGACGAGAACGATGTCCGCCGAATTTGTCAATCCCTTGTCATAATATTCCGATTCAATTGCGGGATTTTCAACGAGTTGAATTTTCATCCCGTAATAATCCGTGATTCCAACTGCCGGTTTTTTCGTCGTGAATTTTTCAAATTCGTTTTGGGAAATTTTTGGAAAAGCGTTGGTCAACAGGGAAAGCAAAGAAGATTTTCCCGAGCGCGTCAAACCCAGAATTACCACCTGTATGTCTTCTTTTTTTATTCCTGCTTTCTTTGAGCCACGAGAAGTTTTTTTCGCAGCTTCCATCTTTTCTTTTAATTTTATATAACGCGTTTTAAGATTCGCGAGCATTTTTTCCGACGATTTGTGCTTAGGGCATTCGCGAATCATTTCTTCCAGAAAAATTAATTTTTCCTCGTTGCTTTTCGCATTGAGAAATTTTGCCTCCGCTTTCTGATAAAACGGGGACTGGTTTGTGGAAGCCATATACTTTTTAAAATAAACAATACTTAAAAAATTGATGGTGAAAATGAGATTTAAAGAACTCGTTACAAGGCACGTTTCACTGCTTGATGTAAAGGCTTGGCATGAAGGAGAATCAAAGGAGTTGAAAAAATGGTTTGGTTTCGGATTTTTTAACCATATTTTTGTCAGCGAAAACGGGAGAGTAACTGTTTATTATGATACGGAAGAGTTGGACAAATTTGACGAAATCATAAGAGAAAAATTAACTGAGGATTTGTTTAATGAATTATGCGACTATCTTTTTGAACTTATTGAAAAATCCAAAAATGCCGCCTCTGATGAAGAAATTTTTGAATTGTATTCCAAAATGTGGCCTGCGTTCACGATATTTGACGAACTTTCTAAACATCCTGAATTAGGAAATGAATATATGATTAGAAGACTTATCAGAATCAGAAAGACTACGGAAGACTTTTCTTTTTTGGAGAATAAACTTAATCACCCTGAAATTAAGACGTACCTTTTTCACAAAGAAGAAATTTTTTTAATTCCTTTTGAACAGTTTATCAAAGAAAAAGGTATTGAAATTGTGGAATAATTTATTTCTCCTTGGCTTCCACCTTTTGTGCATGTTCCAAGAATCTTCTCAATCCTTCCGGAGAATCAAGGTCTACAAATCTCATCATAAACGGCAGAGTGTTCCACTGTCCGTTATTTCTGCTGACTATTCCTGAAAATAAATCTCTTTGTTTA
The DNA here is from genome assembly GCA_964487075.1 of Candidatus Woesearchaeota archaeon. Lineage (GTDB taxonomy): Archaea > Nanobdellota > Nanobdellia > Pacearchaeales > GW2011-AR1 > JACQLK01. Next base: position 15,074 of record CAZAOW010000005.1, read on the forward strand.
AATATGCCGTCTGCAGGTCGCACTACCCCTGCAAAAAATCTTGCTCCGCGATAAATCAACGGGATTTTTGACGCGCCCTTTTCAATTTCTTCTTCTTCGTAGGTTTTTACAAAATGAACCGAACTTTCCGTCAAGGTTCCCTCAAAAGAAGAACGCCCGAAAGAATCGTAACAAGTTCCACGGAAATCCTCATTAACTCTTGGATTGTCAAGATAAAGATAAAAAATATTTTCTTCTATTTTCGGCAGAAGGGAATGCGTGTAATCAAGCACATCGGGCCTTTCCAATTTTCCAAAATCCCCACAACTCCACGCCCCAATCAAATTCGGTTCTCGAATCATAACTGATTTTTGGCTCAAGTTAGCCCCCATACATCGTCTGATTTATTTAGATTTATATACATTTATTCAATCCAGTATATATGAATACGGAATTATACGAAAGAATAACGCAGAAGAAAGAATTTTCGCAGCTGCCGAAAAAAGACGTTGAACTTGCTATTGAAAAATTTGAAAAAAGAAATCTTAACGACTATCAAATGCTAAAACTCACTCGG
>CAZAOW010000006.1:0-14159 GCA_964487075.1 Candidatus Woesearchaeota archaeon
TTGAATTCAAATCCCGAGCGATTTCGTGGTAGAGAGTAATTAAGAAATAATCAATAACTCGTGCGAAGTCGCGAGCAATCGGGGCCATTTTATTTTCAAAAAAACGCAAGCTTTAAAAACTAATTTTTAGTCTCTTTTATTATTGTCAAGTTGCTAAACTAAATCATAAAGTTTTTAAACCTTTTTTATCAAATGCACATCCTTCAGCCAAAACACGCCAAATTAAGTGAAAAAGATTGTGAAGAAACGTTGAAAAGACTTAATCTTGCAAAATCACAATTGCCGAAAATACTCTCTTCCGATGTGGCGTTGCCGGAAAATTGCAAAATCGGAGACGTTATAAAGATAGAAAGGGCGTCGCCCGACGGAAAAACCGTTCTTTATTATAGGGTAGTTGTATAATAAAAACCTCCAGCGGGTTTTTATGAATCCCGCAACCGATATAGATCACTCAATCGGTATAAAACTGCAAGTTAAAAAATCCAAAAACCAATAAGAAAAATGCAAGAAAAACATTTGATAGTAAAAAAATATCTGGAAGGTCATTCTCTCGTGGAATCAAATATTATTTCTTTCAACAATTTCATAGAAAAAAGAATGCAGGAAATTGTTTCCGAAATTTCAGAAACAATAATAAACGAAGAATTTGAGATAAGTCTCGGAAAAATAAAAGTCGGAAAACCCAATATTGTTGAATCGGACGGAAGTTCTTCTTTGGTAATGCCCTACGAGGCAAGGTTAAGAAATCTTACATATTCCGCTCCGATAACTCTTGAATTGACGATAAAAAAAGACGGGCAAATAGATTCCGATGAAGTTGAAATCGGCAGAATTCCGATAATGGTCGGAAGCAAAGTCTGCAATATTCACGGAATGTCAAAAGAAGAACTCATAAAAAATTACAACGACCCTTTGGATCCGAAAGGTTATTTCATAATAAACGGAAATGAAAGGGTTATGATAATGTCAGAAGACCTCGCCGAAAACCAGCCGTTTATTGAGGAAAATTCAAAGGGAAATTTGCATTTGAGAATTTTTTCTTCAAAAGGAACTTACAGAATTCCGACGACGATTGCCGAAGACAAGGAAGGAATTTTGCAAGTTTCATTTTCAAGATTTCGCGACTTGCCCGCGGTTGTTTTGCTGAAAACTCTTGGCATGGTTAAGGAATCGGAAATTGCAAAATACATTGGAAAAGAAACGGATTCCGTGATTGTGAATCTCTATGAATTCGCAAGCATAAATTCTTCCGAGGACGCAATGCTTCACATTGCTGAAAAGGCGTCTCTTCAAGGCACGAAAAAAGAAATTCTTGACAGAGTCAAAAACAGGATTGATTCATATCTCTTCCCCCATATAGGACAAAAAAAAGAAGACAGAATGAAAAAAGCCGTAACTTTGTGCAAATTGATAAAACAGTTCCTGATTGCAAAAGAACATCCTGAATTGAAAACCGACAAAGACCATTATGCAAACAAGCGTGTTCGTCTTTCAGGAGATTTGTTGGCAAGTCTTTTCAGAGTAAATCTCGGGGTTTTGATAAGAGACATACAATATTCTTTGCAAAAATCCTCAAAGAGAAGAAAATTATTTTCAATAAGAACAATTGCAAAATCAACATTGTTTTCGCATCGCGTTGAATCGGCGATTGCAACAGGAAGTTGGACAGGAGAAAGGTCGGGAGTTACTCAGAACATGGATAAAACGAATTACCTTGCCATAATCTCGCAATTGCAGCGCGTCTCTTCCATGCTGTCTTCGGAACAGGAAAATTTCGCCGCGAGAACTTTGCATCCTACTCATTATGGAAAATTCTGCCCGATAGAAACTCCTGAGGGAACTGAAATCGGCTTGAGAAAAAATCTTGCAATTTTGTGTCAGATTTCAACGCGCGTTGATTTGGACGAAGAAAAATTCATAAAAAATCTTGAGTCGGAAGGATTAAGTAAAGAAGGAGTTGTGGGAACAGATGTATTTTTCAACGGAAGATTCATCGGAAGCACTGAAAACCCGGAGGAATTTGCGAAGAGAATAAAAGAACGAAGAAGAAATTCCGAACTGCCTTTGCAAATGAATGTAAGATACGACGACAATTTTGGAATAATTTTAATTTCAACAGAACCGGGAAGAGCGTTAAGACCTTTGATAATTGTTGAAAATGGAAATTCAAGAATGACGAAAGAATATCTCGTCAAACTTCAGAATAACGAAATAAAATGGATGGATTTAATCAAGCATAAGATAATAGAATATTTGGACACGTCGGAGGAAGAAAACGCGCTTGTTGCCCTTTATGAAAATGAATTGACGCACGAGCACACGCATCTTGAAGTGGACTTGATGGATTCGCTTGGTGTTGTAACAAGTTTGGTTCCGTACGGAAATCACGACCAGAGTTCCAGACTGAATCGTGGAAGTAAAACGCAAAAACAAGCTCTTGGTTTGTATGCGAGCAATTATCTTGTCCGATTGGATACAGATGTTTCAATTCTTCAATATCCTCAAAAACCAATTGTAAGAAGTTTTGTTTACGACACGCTGAACACTTATCCTGCGGGACAAAATCTGATTGTCGCGATAATGACGCACGAAGGTTACAACATGGAAGACGCCCTTGTATTAAACAAGGGAAGCATTGACCGTGGCGTGGGGAGAAGTTTCTATTTCCGTCCGCACTCTGCGGTTGAAATGCATTATGCCGGAAGTCTGAAAGATGAAATTGTTGTTCCTACAAAAGAAGCTTCGGGTTACAAAACAGAAGAAGATTACAGATTCCTTGACGACGACGGAGTTGTTTCTCCGGAAGCGGAAATAAGCGAAGGAGAAGTTTTGATAGGAAAAATATCTCCGCCGAAATTCCTTTCCGAAGCAAGGGAGATTTCAGTAAGGGCAAAAAAAGAATCTTCCGTTACAATGAGGCAGGAAGAAAAAGGAATTGTTGAATCTGTTTTCATAACGCAAGATTCTGAGGGAAACAAAGTAATTCAAGTAAAGACAAGAGATTTGAGAATTCCCGAACTTGGAGATAAATTCGCAACTTCTCACGGACAGAAAGGAGTTATCGGCGCAATCGTCCCTGAAAACGATATTCCCTTTACTTCAAGAGGAATAAAACCCGACGTTATTTTCAATCCGCACGGTTTGCCGAGCAGAATGACTGTTGGGTATCTGCTTGAATTGCTCGCCGGAAAAGTCGGTTGTCTTCGCGGCGAGAATGTTGACGGCACGCCCTTCTCGGGAGAAAGCAAAAAAGATTTGGAAATCCAACTTTCAAATCTCGGATTCAGATACGACGGAAAAGAAACAATGTATCACCCTGTTACAGGAAAAAAAATAATCGCGAAAATATTTATTGGAAGTCTTTACTATCTGAAATTAAAATACATGGTTGCAAATAAATTGCATGGAAGAGCTTCTGGAAAAATCGCCCTTTTGACAAGACAACCGATTGAGGGTCGTTCTCGCGGTGGTGCTTTGAGACTTGGAGAAATGGAGCAACAAGCATTAGTTGCGCACGGCGCTTCTTTGTTGCTAAAAGAAAGATACGATTCAGACAAAGTCGTGCTTTACATTTGCGAACACTGCGGTTCAATAGCTGTTGAAGACACGATAAGAAACAAAATTTATTGCCCGATATGCAACTCGGAAGAAACAGAACCTATAGAAATTTCATACGCGTTCAAATTGCTTCTTGAAGAACTTCAAGGTCTTCATATACAAACTAAATTCAAGTTGAAAAATAAATACGAATAAAATGAAACAAGTAAGAAAAAAAGTTGACGAAATTCAATTCGCGTTGCTCTCTCCGGAACAGGTTAAAAAAATTTCCACTGCAAAAATTGTAACTCCTGAATTGTATGACATTGATGGATATCCTGTTGATGGCGGACTCATGGATTTAAGATTGGGCGCGATAGATCCCGGAGTTCGTTGCAGAACTTGCGGAGGAAGATTGAAAGAATGTCTCGGACATCCCGGAAGAATTGAACTCGCCCGCGCGGTAATTCATTTGAAATATGTTCCTTTAATTGAAACAGGATTGCGTTGTTTCTGTCATGAATGCGGAAAACTTTTGCTCGGCGAAGCTGATTTAAAAAAATACACTCCAAACGACCGGGCGAAGAAAGCAAAAGACGCCAAGAGGTGTCCTCATTGCAACGCGGCGCACGAAAAAGTCAAACTTGAAAAACCCACAAGTTTCTATATCGGAAAGAAAAGACTTTTTCCGACGACAATAAGGGAACTTCTTGGAAAAATTCCCGACGACGAATTAAAAAAAATCGGCGTGAATCCCAGAAGCTGCAGACCGGAGTGGGCGGTTTTGACTTTGCTTTTGGTTCCTTCCGTAACAGTCAGACCTTCAATAATTCTTGAATCGGGAGAGAGAAGCGAAGATGATTTGACGCACAAACTGTCTGATATAATAAGGGCAAACCAAAGATTGTGGGAAAATCTCAACGCCGGAGCGCCGGAAGTTATAATTGAAGACCTCTGGGATTTGTTGCAGTTTCACATTACAACTTTTTTTGATAACACTGTTTCAAAAATCCCTCCGGCAAGACACAGAAGCGGGCAACCCCTTAAAACAATTACAGAAAGAATAAAAGGTAAAGAAGGAAGAATAAGAAAAAATCTTGCCGGTAAAAGAGTAAATTATTCCGGAAGAACTGTTATCTCGCCCGACCCTTCAATAGAACTTAACGAAGTCGGAATCCCTGTTGAAATAGCGAGAATCGTTACAGTTGCAGAAATGGTCAATGATTTGAATATTGACAAACTTAAAAAATTGATTGAATCCGGCGAAAAATATCCCGGAGCAAATTATGTAATACGTCCTGACGGAAAAAAGAAAAAAATAACGCCTGAATTAAAGGAAGAAATAATTAGCGAAGTAACTCCAGGATACAAAGTTGAAAGACATTTGCAGGAAGGAGACGTCGTGCTTTTCAATCGTCATCCGTCTCTTCATAAGACAAGTTTGATGTCGCATATTGTAAAAATACTTCCGGGAAGAACATTCCGTTTGCACCCGGGAACCGCGTTTCCTTACAACGCCGACTTTGACGGAGATGAAATGAACATTCACTCCCCGCAAACAGAAGAAGCAAGAGCTGAAGCAAAAATACTTCTTGATGTGAAAAAAAATTTGATGTCGCCGAAAAACAATACAAATTTTCTTGGTTGCTCCCAAGACGCGATAACAGGAAATTATCTCCTCGGCCTTGGCGATTTCTCGGGAGACTACGCAAATCAACTTCTCTTCAAAGCGGGAATCTCAAAAACAATTTCAAAGAAAAACGTTTCCGGTTTTGAGATATTTTCACAAATACTTCCAAACTTGAATTTCTCAAATAATTCAATAAAAATCCAGGACGGTGTTGTCATAAAAGGAAAAATAGACAAAACGCTTTTCGGGCAAGAGGACGGCGAATTAATAAGGGAAATAGACAAAAAAATAGGAAGAAACGAAACAATCAAGACGATAAAACACGCCTTTGATTTGGGAAGACATTATCTTACAGACAGGGGAATCACGATTTCAATTGAGGATTTGAATTTGAGAGAGAAATCAATTTCTCAAGGCGAGGAAATAATAAAAAAAGCCGAGAAAACCACTAACGAGATAATTGAACTTTACAAGAGAGAGGACTTTGAAATAATTCCCGGAAAAACAAAGGAAGACACAAGGGAAATAAAAATCCTTCAAGCGCTAAACGAAGTCAGAACAAAAATAGGAGAAATAGTAAAACAGGAATTTCCCGAAGACAACCCGGTAAATCACATGATAATCTCGGGAGGAGGAGGAAACATTCTTAACATTACTCAAATTGCGTGCTGCGTCGGGCAACAAGCGCTTTGGGGGAAGAGAATTGAAATAGGTTACAATAAGAGAACGCTTCCTTTTTTCAAGAGAAGAGAAATTTCGCCGCAATCAAGAGGATTCATAAAGAGTTCTTTTATGAAAGGATTGAAACCGGACGAATTTTTCTTCAGCGCGATTACAGGACGTGATTCTCTCATGGACACGGCATTGAGAACGCCAAAATCCGGATATTTGTACAGAAGACTTGCAAGCGCGCTTCAGGATTTGAAATTGGAATACGACGGAACAGTGAGAGACAGTAATAATTCAATAATACAATTCAAATACGGTTCCGACGGCATTGATGTTTCAAGAGCGCATCTGAATGGAAAAGTGGAACCGGGAGAAGCAATCGGAATAATAACCGCGCAATCTTTCGGAGAACCTTCAACGCAAATGGCTTTGAATGTATTCCACTTTGCAGGAGTTCAAGAAATGCAGATAACTGCCGGTCTTCCGCGCTTAATTGAAATTTTTGACGCAAGAAAAAAACCGTCGTCTCCAAAAATGGAAATTTATCTCACAAAAGAATACAACAATGAAAAGGATGCAAGAGCTTTTGCCGAAAAAATCAAGGAAATAAAAGTCTCTGAAATCGCCTCGGAAATAAGTTTGAACTTCACGGACAAAAATATTGAAATAAAAATAGATAAAAACAAATTAAGGCACGCGCATATTTCATTAAAAACAGTTATTGAACGGCTTGAAGAACTCGGATACAAGTCAAGGGAAAAAGCGGAGTCTGTAATAATAAATGCTTCTCAATTGAATTTCAAGGAGATATACAGATTAAAGGAAAAAATAAAAAAAGAAATAATCTCCGGAGTAAAGGGCGTCGCCCAAGTTTTAATCGTTAAGAGAGAAAAAGATTACGTTGTAACAACGCTTGGAACAAACCTGAAAAAAATAATTTTGTTGAAAGAAGTTGACAAAAACAAATTGATTTCAAATGATTTCCATGAAGTCTGCGGGATATTCGGCGTTGAAGTTGCAAGGCAATTAATCATAGAAGAAATTAACAGAGTTTTGAGCACGCAGGGTCTTGATATAAACATAAGGCATTTGGAGCTTGCCGCTGACGCAATGTCAAACACCGGCGAAATTAAAGGAATAACGAGAATGGGAATTATTGCGCAAAAATCATCATTACTTGCAAAAGCGACATTTGAAACTCCTGTAAAACAATTTGTAAACGCGTCGATAAAAGGAAGCAAGGACAAATTGACAAGCGTTATTGAAAATATAATTCTCAATCAACCTGTTCCTGTCGGAACCGGTTTGCCGGGATTGCTTGTTAAAGTGGTCGGTCCGATGGTAAAACCCGAATCGGAATTGAAAAAAGCGAAAAAAGAAGTTGTGGAAAAAGTCAATGAGTAATCATTTACAAGTTTCCAGAATAAACTCAGGAAAAAGACAATGAATAGATTTATAAATTTTCTTTTTCCTGAAGATACGAAGGAAACTGGTTTACTATAAGATGTCCAATACAATCAATATGCAGGATATGCGTTATTTGAATTTGTTCAGCAAAACCACCGGAGTTTCAACGAGATTTTGTTTCAAGTACAATGACTTCATAGTTTTTTCTGTTAATAAAAATCTCGTTTCAAAGGCAATAGGTGAAAACGGAAGAAATGTGAGAAGAATAAACGAAATTCTCGGGAAAAGAATAAAAATAATCTCCATCCCTGAAGGAACGAAGGATGCAAAAAAATTTATTGAAAATATCGTAAGTCCCGTCGGATTTAAGGATTTGGAAGTAACAAACGACGAAATAATAATCTCCAGCTCGGGAGTGCAAAGCAAAGCGGGGTTGCTGGGAAGAAATAAAAGACGGCTTTATGAACTTCAAAAAATCGTGAAGGATTTTTTCAACAGGGATTTAAGGATTGTTTAGAAATTTGTTCTGTTCCATATCGTCTCTTCTGTAAGTCCTGTCTATTAAAAGAATTATTATTGTCGTCGCCACAATCAAAATCGCAATTATCAAATAATAAGCAATAAGACCAAGAGAGAAAACTCTTTCAACAACCTCAAAATGCGCGCTGGAAGTCGCGACGCCGTTCGGATAAATCAGTTCCAAACCAACTAAATATTCGCCCAAAGGCAAAATTCCCGTGTCAAAATTCCTCTTAAAATCAATCTTTTTTTCAACCAGCAAGGTTTCTGATTTTGTCAGATAAATTTTTCCGTTGTAATCTTTTATTGCATAATTCAGTGTAACATCAAGCCGATTGTCGTCTCCGAGGGGAATTAATGTAACTTGCGTCTTCAGTTCTTTTCCCCTTCCGACTTTGTAATTATCATTCAAAACAACAATATTTGAATCAAACAAAAGAAGCTTCGTTCTCACATTCAAAGACACTGGAATTTCCCTGCTTCCTATGAGAATTTTTCCCGGGAATATTCCTGTTTTATTGAGGGCGACAAAAACAACGTTGAAACTTTTTGTTTCTCCGGCGCCGAAGGTGATTAAATCTTCTCCTAAAATTATCATGTTGTCCAAGTTTGACTGTCTTATTCCCAATGTTAATGAGGCCGGCTTAAGATTTTTTATTGTTATTGTTTTTTCAACGTTTGTGTTTACTGCAAGTTCAATGTTAAATTCCGAAGGAGAAATTTCAAAACTCGGCGTTGTTATTCCTCCGCCTCCTCCGCCGCCAGAAGGGGCGGCGGCTTCTTCAACTGCCGGCAAGTCTCCGAGAATGTTTCCCTCGGAAAGAGGGTCTGAGCTTATCGTGATTTCTTCTTCTCCGCCGGAAGTTATTGAGATTATGTCAAATCCGGTAAGAACAAAATATCCTGCAAAACTTTCCAATAAAACAAAAAAAATTATGACGTACGGAAAGATTCTCATCAAAACCTGAAATATTGAAACTCTTTAAAGTTTTCTTGGGTTCAGTGATATATAAAATATTTAGGGAAATGTTTATTGTTTCTTTTTGTGATATAATTCAAGAATATAAACAACGTCTTCTTCTCTGGTGTAACAATAAGATAATCTGAACGGTTTGATATAAAGCTCTCTTGTTCCTTTTCTGGAATATTTCATCGGTTTTCCAACTTCAGGGTTGTTTTTTATTTTCTCAATTTGTTTTAGCACCCTTTCTTTCAATAATCCGTCCCTAATTTTTGAAAAGATATATTTAAATTCTTCAGTGAAAGTAACACTCACCATTTTTTCATTTCTTTCAAAAAGTTGTCAAAGTCCATAGTTATCCCTTTACCGGATTCTATTCTCCCCCATGCCTCTTCAGTTCTTTTAGCAAATTCCAAATCATCCCTCATTTTCTCAGTCAAACTGTCTATCTTTCTAAGAACTATTCTATCGTCTTCCATCATCACTATTAAATTATCGCCTTCTTTCAGATTTTTTCTCATGCTCACAGGGATTACAATTTGCCCCTTTGAACTTATCTTTGTTACATCTAAATTAATCATAGTAAGATTTGTCTTACATTCTTTATAAATATTCTGATTTAGAAAAATGCTTTTGATTTTTGGAGCGAATCGCGCGCGTAATTTCAAAAGAAAGTTTTGTCTTATCCTCTGTTGGGATTTAAGAAGTATCTTTTCAAGATTTCCTCACAAGCCCTAAAGCACCTGATCCAGAATCCTTAAGAGCCTGAATTAAATTCAGTTCCCCTCCTGCAGGATTAAGATAATAAAAATTCCAGTGAGTGTCTGTTTCATCATAGAAGCAAGAAACATTAAAAAGACTTGGGGCAAAATGAGTAACTCCTTCAATTTGGATTTCTGATCCACTTCCAGTTGTTAGCTCATTTACATCTATAGAAAGAGGGACAAAAGGATTTGATTCATCTACTTGAGAAGCGTCTTCCTCAACCCAATATAAGTTTGATTCTCTAGATACAACACTTTCATCTGATGGAGAGAGTAAAGCAGAAGTAGGAACAAAAAGTCCTCTCGCTGGGTCATATAAACAATTTACAGGCCTAGTTATATCAAAAGAAGGGCTAACCCCTTGTGAATTTTGCCTCCAAACTTTATTATTTATAAAATCAGAAGCAAAATGATTTCCTTCTGGAGTTTGAGCTACTTTTATTTGTGTAGCAATTGCTACACCCCCATATCCGATTATACCCCCTTTATTTCCAACAAGAATATCAAATCCGTCATAAAATGTTTTAGTGCTTGGGTCATAAAAAACAACTCTTGAGGTATGACTATCTGTTGAAGCTTGTCCTAAACCAATTCTCCCATCTATAGACGCAAACATTGATGTAATCCCTCTGATATTTTCATGTTCATCATGAACGTTTACACTTCCATCATTTAATCCGATTCTTAGTAACTTAGGGGAATTATTGCATGAAATCAAAAGATTAGAACTGTCTAATAAAACAGTTTCAATATCAATTCCGTTAAATCTGTCTATTTCATCTTCTTCTGCTGCTTCCGGATTTGTAATGTAACCTACAGGGGTTTTAAAGTCAAAATAAAATTCATTCGGAATTCGGGCAATTTCTTCAGCAACTCCTCCGGAATATCTATAAACGATTGGGGGGACATTAAATGTAAGAGTTCCCGGACTATGTAATGGATAAGAAACAAAATAAAAGGGGATTTCTCCTTCTACCCTTCCAGTTAGATTTTCTGCGCCAGAGGTAGCAACAAGTCCTTTTGATATTCCTCCTGGAAATTCATAACCTGTATCAAGAGTTTGATTGAAAGGATTATATAATCTATTTCCATCACCAACCCTCTCTTTCTTCGTCGTCGCTTCTTCCGCACATCCTGCTAACGCTAATCCCGCCAAACCGCCAGCGTATCCTAAAAATTCTCTTCTATTAATTCCGTTCTTTCTTAAATCTCCCATAAAATTATACATTTCTAAACTATTTAAATTTTCACTTATTATTAAAAAGTTGCTTTTTATTTGTAAATATTATCGTGATGGTCAAAATCTTCAAAAGAGATAAGATTTTTATTTTTGTCAAGTTTAAACGTCAAAACAAAATGTCCAATATGCACTCTCTTGAACTCCTTCAAATCGTGTCTTAGGTTTTTATAATGCTCAACGTCCTCTGAATTAATTATCTCGTTAATTTTTTTGATAATTTGCTTGTATATCTCACCGTTCTTTTTGGATAATTTGTCTAGAATCTTCTGGAGTTTTTCTGAATATTCAAATTGATGAGACATTTTATCCTTCTATCTGTCTTCTTAAATCATCAATGTTTTTGAAAGGAATATGTTTGCCTTTACTAATTCTCATTAGTTTTTTTAGATATTCTGGTCTTAATTCCGGCTCTAAAAAAGATTCTTCATATATCTTGGCAATCATGGCGACTGCCTGAGATTTATTTTTCAGTCCAAATTTAGCTTTTACTATATTTAAAATCCTGTCTTCGTTCTCACCCAAGTCAATTATGCTCTGAACCATTTTATTATGTTTTATAATGAATTGTAATGTTTATAAATTTTTCTTATACTATTCAGCGTTATTTCTTTTGTTATTTAACAAACTCAACATTTTCTTTATTTCTGAACTTTTCATCGCCCGTCAAAAACTTTAACTTATTTCTTTTAGCAACAATATATCCAATACAATCTGTCATTGACAATTTTTCCTCATTATATTTATATCTAAAATCAGAAGCCTTGATTATATCCTCTGTAATTACCTCTAATGCGTCAAATTTATCCATCCAGTAATCAGCTGTCTTTTTATTAAATTGCCTTAATAAAGATTGATGTAATTCAAACAAATTATTTAAAGTGCATATGGCTTTAAAATTCTGAAATTTTTCATAAGAAGAATTGCCTTTTATTATTTCAATTAAGGCATAGGTATCATAGAAGTACATTTTATTTATCCCAAAACCTTTCTGATTCAAGCTCTTTATCAATTTCATCCAAAATCTCTTGTGTTGAACTGGTAAATTTTTTTCCGAGTTTTTGTTTTTTGGCTTCCTTCATTATTTCTCCAACTGTCCATCCTTTTCCTTCTAGAATAACGGAAACATTCTCGCCTTCCCTGAATTTTTTATTTCTGACTATCTCAGCAGGAATAATTAACCCAAGAGAATTTCCCATTCTTCGTAACTTTGCTTTTAATTCCATGTAATACATGTATTACTAAATTATTTAAATCTTTCTTTTTGTGCATTTTTAGGATATTTCTCAGCACCACTCCGTCGCTCCGAGATTGCACAATGATTTTTTTATCTTTTCGTTTTCAAGTTTCAAATCGTTAATTGTTTTATTCTGCGATTCAATCATTTCCTGTTGCTCTTGAATTGCTTTATGAAAGATTTATAATAATATCTTCCAATTATACAAAATGGAGAGGATATCAATTTTTATTGATGGAAGCAATCTTTATCACAGCATAAAAATATTAGATAATATAAAAATAGACTTTGAAAAACTTGTTAGGGAACTTTCTAAAAATAGAATTCTCGTAAATGCCTTTTATTATATAGCCCCCTTAGACATTACCACAAATGAAAAGAAGTACTGGAAACATCAAAAGTTTTTAGCAGAATTAGAAAAAATATCCAGTTTCAAAGTTGTTTTATGTACCCTTAGAAAATATACTAAAGAAGATGGAAGTTTTGGTTTTGAAGTTAAAGGGGATGATGTTTATCTCGCTAATGACATGCTTGCGGGTGCTTATGAAAATCTTTATGACACCGCGGTTTTAGTTTCAGGAGATGAAGATTTTATTCCGATAATAAATACTCTGAAAAAATTGAATAAGAAAACAGAAAATGCCTTCTTTATGCAAACGTCCTCCAAGCAATTAAGAAAGTTGTGTGATAAAGTTATTAATCTGAAAAATATATTAGACAAGATTAAATTAGAATAAAATTATGGACCGGTATTGTCCAAAGACCATACCGGCAAAGTTATTAACTATTAAGATAAATCAAACTTTAAAAATTCTTCGGTTTCTTTTCTCAGCATCAAGATAAGAATTGTTTTTTGTAGAATCATCTTTGTCTATTGTAAATTCTTCCCCCTTTGTCAAGAATTTGAACAGTCAAAATTTTGTCTTTAAAATTAATATAAATTAATGCACGATAATCCCGATTCTAAGTTTGTAACGATTCCCTTCATAATGTTCAATATAACGAAAAGGATTTTTCATTACATCATCTAATTTTTTCAAAATTCTCTCGCAGATATTTTCAGGCAATTTACTGAGAAAATTATATGCTTTGCCGTCCCATTCAAGAGAATAATTCATTTTTTGGACAAAATTCTTCTTTTAACTTCTTCATGAGAAATTTTTATATTTCTTTTTCTTGCTTCTTCCAGTTCATTTTTTGTCCAATCAGAAAGCTCTCCTTCAGGGTCTTTTTTGTTGATTGATAAAACCTCTTTTATCATAGCCACATCCTGAATAAGCTGTCTTATCTCGCTTTCATTAATATGTTTTGTTTCTGTTTCCATGATATTAAGATAAAAATGGAATTTAAATAATTTTTGGAACAAAAATTTTTCCTTTTCTCAGCACCACTCCGTCGCCCCAAGATTGCAGAAAAATTCTTTCGTTGCAGATTTAAAAGAATTTTTCAAGTTCTTCTTCACTGATTTTAGAGGATTTTATTATGCTTAGCAAAGTTCCTTTTTTTAGTCTGTCGTGTAATGGAACTGTTAATTTTATATTTTCTTCACCGGTTTTCTTTTCTAATCTTACATGACTTCCTCTTTGTCTTGCTGTTGTAAAACCAAACTTATGGAGAATTTTTATAATTTCTGGTCCAGAAATCTGTGGAAGTCTCATATCTTAATATTCATAACTTTGCCTTTTCCAGTAATATCTTCTATATCAGAGTCTAAATATACCCCGATAGCTTCTTTTATATTTTTTAACGCTTCGTTAATAGTTTCGCCTTGAGACACGCATCCTGGAAGAGAAGGAATATAAACTGTAAATCCGCCTTCCTCTTGCTTCTCCAAAACAATCTTAATGTCCATATTTATATTAAAATTTGTCCTTATTTAAAATTATCGTCCCTGTTTTCATCACCACTCCGTCGCTCCAAGATTGCACAAAGACTTTTTTATCTTCTGATTTTCAAGTTTTAACTCATTAATTGTTTGATTCTGCGATTCAATCATTTCCTGTTGTTCTTTTCTGGGCTTGTGAAGGAAATGAGTTAAGATTAAATTCCCGATTAATTTTACATTGCTAAAAAGTATATGGATTATTCGCTTACTCTAAATCCCAATTCATCAACAGCAAACAATTTTCCATTAAAAGTATCAACTTCTGATAAGAGAGACATCATAGCCGCAACAATTTTTTCCGCTTTTGGAGGAT
>CAZAOW010000007.1:0-12311 GCA_964487075.1 Candidatus Woesearchaeota archaeon
GAACCTCTTTGGGAACCGAGCGATAAAGTTAAAATGTTGCTGGGATTGCAAGTGTGAAATGGCAGATGAACTGGTTGATGTTGTTAATGAAAGAGACGAAGTAATTGGGCAAGAAATGAAATGGATTTGCCATGATAAAGAATTATGGCATAGAATATCTGGGGTTTTTATTTTTAATTCAGAAGGAAAAATTTTGTTGCAAACAAGAAACAAAAATAAAACTAGTGGCGGTCTGCTGGATTATTCTGCTTCAGGACACGTGATTTCTGGAGAGACTTATGAAAACGGGGCATATAAAGAGATGGAAGAAGAATTGGGGATAAAAATAAAATTAAAAGATAGTGGTATTAAAATCTTTGAAAATCATTCCTATAATAAAAAAACAAATATTAAGCATATAATTAGAATTTTTATTGGATATCATGAAGGTTCGTTCAACATTCAAAAAGAAGAATTGGATTCTGTTGCTTTTTATGATTTGGAAAATATTAAAAAAATGATTTTAAGAAATCCGGAGAAATTTACTATGGGTTTTAAGCTTGGATTTAAAACTTATGTGGAGAAAAAATGACAAACGAAATAATCAAAGGCGTGAACAATTTTTTTTATTTTGTAAGTGATATGGAAAAGTCAATTAAATTTTACAGAGATGTTCTTGGATTAAGATTAGTTTATGAAAATGACAATTTTTCTATTTTTGATGTAAACGGGGTTAATCTGGGCATTCATAAAATAGATAATAAAATGAGGGGATTAGACTTAACAAATTTAGGGGGACAAGTTACATTTGCAGTTGAAGCTTTCAGTATCAAAGAAATAAAAGAGATAATAAAAAACAACCGGGATAGAATGATGTTTGGGCTGAAAATTGGATTAAATTATTTATTCAAACAAAAATGATTCTCAATAACGAAACGGCGAAAAAATTGAAAAGAGATTTTCCCATTTTCCAAAATCAGAAAGATTTGATTTATTTGGACAACGGTGCGACAACTCAAAAGCCGAAATCGGTGATTGATAAGATTTCGGATTTCTATGAGAATTCAAACGCAAACGTTTTTCGGGGGATTTATAAGAACGCGGAAACGGCGACAGAGGCGTACTCAAAAGCAAGAGAGTTGATTGCAAGATTCATAAACGCTGACGCGGAAGAAATAATTTTCACAAATAATTCAACAGATTCAATAAATTCCCTTTCTTATGCAATTGATGCGCTGATTCCTGAAGAAAAAAACGAAATCGTTCTTACAGAAATGGAGCATCATTCAAATTTGATTCCTTGGCAGCAACTTGCAATGAGAAAAAATATGAAATTGAAATTCATAAAACTAAAATCTGATTTCACTTTGGATTTGGACGATGCGCTTGAAAAAATTACCGAAAAAACAGCAATTGTTTCCGTAACGCATATTTCAAACGCTCTTGGAACTATAAACCCTGTTTCTCAAATTGCCGAAATCGCAAAAAAAAACAACGCGATTTTTGTCGTTGACGCGTCGCAGAGCGTCCCGCATATAAAAGTTGATGTAAAAGAAATTGATTGCGACTTCCTCGCTTTTTCAGGGCACAAAATGCTTGCTCCGACGGGAATCGGGGTTTTGTACGGAAAAAAAGATTTATTGGAAAAAATATCTCCTTTCAGATTTGGTGGCGGCATGATTAAATCCGTAACTCCAAATAACGCGGAATTCGCGGATTTGCCGCAAAAATTTGAAGCAGGCACACCAAACATCGCGGGAGCGATTGCCCTCGGCGAATCTGTGACTTATTTGAACAAAATAGGAATGAAGAATATTGAATCATGGGAGCAGAAACTGGTAAAATATCTTATTGAGAAACTGAAAAAAATCCAAGGAATTGAAATTTACAATCCCGGCATCGGAAAAACTTCCGGGATTTTGTCTTTCAACATTTCAGGAATTCACCCGCACGACACCGCGTCTCTGATGGACGATTACAGGATTTCAGTTCGTGCAGGACATCATTGTTGCATGCCTCTTATGAAATCTCTTGGATTGCAAGGAACGGTAAGAGTAAGTTTTTATTTTTACAATACTTTTGAGGACATTGATAAAATTATAGAAGCAATTAAAAATATAAAGGAGAAGTTTGGAAAATGAGATTAAGTCAGATTCAAGGAGTAGTAAATGACTTTTTGGATTTCAAGGGTTATGAAAATCCGTTGAACCACATTTGGCTAAAAAATAAATTTGAAATGAATTTAATTAGTGGCGGAATTAATTATCCTGGAGAAGATAGTGTTTCAGATTTTTACAAGAATAAAAGAAAATGGTTTATTGGTAGGATTAAAAAATTACAAGGAGACGTTAAAGATTTTCAGATAGCAAAAGTTATTGTCTTCGTGGCTAAAGAAAAAATTAAAATTAAATATAAAAATAAAATATTTGAAAATGAAATTGTTTATAGCAATTTTGGTGGAGGGATAATAGCAACAAAAAGAGGTGATAACAAAAAATGAAAGACAACCTCTCGGAAAAAATGTACAAGGAACATATTCTTGAATTGTATAAATCTCCCGATAACTACGGCGAATTGAAAAATCCGACGCACAAACACACCGAAACAAATTCATCGTGCGGCGACGAAATCACAATGCATTTCATCGTTGAGAACGGAAAAATAAAAGACGTGAAATTCCACGGCAGCGGCTGCGTGATGTCAATAGTTTCCGCTTCAATGCTTTCCAGCAAAGTCAAAGGCATGAAAGTTGAAGATGCTTTGAATTTAAAAAGAGAAAACGTTTTGGAATTGATAAAAATAAATGTTACGCCCACAAGGCTTAAATGCGTTCTTCTGCCTTTATACGCAATTAAAAATTCGCTGATATAAAATGAATTATCTATACCATCGCGTACCAAGAAATCTAAAAGGAAACTATTTAATGCCGTTGAATGAATTAAAAAGAGTTTACCCTGAAATTTATAGGGAACATGTGAAAAAGTATGCTGGACGCGAAGAATTGCTAAAATTTAAAATTCCGATATGGAGTTGTTTATGGAATGATGTTTTACATATGGCCGCCGTTCCACCAAAAAAATTGGATAAGGCGTTCAAAGAAGCGGAAGCAGATTTAAAATGGAGAAGATGGTTTAAAATAAGTCCAAAATTATTGAATCTATCTAATACGATTGTTTATCTATATAAAAAAAGACCCTTTAATGCGGATTCATCTGAATTTGTTCCATTTAGAATTAATGATTTGAAAAAATATAATTCTCTAGGACAAAGAACAAGAGATTATTTTAGGGAAGAAACTTTGCATGGGAGAAGTCCCTTAATATTCCATCTAGTGCCGCATATTTTATACAAAGGCAAATTAAAACTAAGCGACTTGGAGGTTACTGAAATATAAAATGCCTCTTCTTGAAATTAAAGGATTAAATGTTTCCGTGGACTCCAAAGAAATCATAAAAAATCTTGATTTGAAATTGGAAAAAGGAAAAGTCTACGCTTTGATGGGTCCGAACGGTTCTGGAAAATCAACACTTGCCCAGGTCTTGATGGGAAACAAAAAATTCAATTCCTCAGGAAACATTTTTTTTGAAGGAAAAGAAATTTCCGATTTGAATTCAAACGAAAGGGCGAAAAAAGGTATATTCCTTTCCTTCCAGTATCCTGCTGAAATTTCCGGAGTTACAATATCAAACTTTCTGAGAACAGCATACAATTCTTCAAACGAAAAAAAGATTGGTTTGGTTGAATTCCAAAACCTTTTGAAAAAAAATGCAAAAAAATTGAGTCTTGATGAAAAATTCTTCTCCCGTTTTCTTAACGAAGGATTTTCCGGCGGCGAGAAAAAAAAGGCGGAGACTTTTCAGATGCTCGTTTTAAATCCCAAATTTGCGATTCTGGATGAAACCGATTCCGGATTGGATGTTGATTCGCTCCGCTCCGTGGCTCAGGGAATAAAAAATTTCATGAACAAAGACAAAACGATTCTCTTGATTACTCACTATAAAAGAATTCTTGATTACGTGAAACCCGACGTAATTTTCATTATGAAAAACGGGAAGATAGTCAGGCAAGGTTCTTGGGAAATGATAGATGAAATAGAAAAAAAAGGTTACGAAAAAATAAATTAAGATGATACAAATCTTTCAATCTGAAATTCTTGATGTAAAAAATCTTCCAGGTTCTGTAAAAATCTTTCAACTTTCGGTGCCGGAAAATTTCTCTTTTAAAGCAGGACAATATGTTTCAATCTCCGTGCCTTTTGAAGGGAAAAAAATTAGAAGACCTTATTCAATTGCTTCTTCTCCAAACAAAAAAAAAATAATTGACTTGTGCGTAAAAATAATTCCCGGAGGTCTGGCATCAGACTATCTCAAGGATTTAAAAAAAGGAGATAAAGTAGAACTTTTCGGTCCGGCGGGAAAGTTCGTCATTTACGGAGATTCTTTAGAAAGAGATATTATTTTCGTAGCTGTCGGAACAGGAATCACGCCGTTTGTAAGCATGATTCACGACTTGCTGGAAAAAGAATTCAAAAATAAAATAATTTTGATAAAAGGATTTAGATACAATGAGAATATATTATACGAAAAGGAATTTTCAGAACTCGGCAAAAAGCACAAAAATTTTGAATTCCATAATGTGCTAAGCCGTCCTGATAAAGAAGATTATGAAAACAAAGGATATGTGCAGGATTTTTTGGAGAAATGTATTTCCGATATTTCAAATTCAGACGTTTACATTTGCGGTCTGTCGCCGATGATAAATGCCGTCAAGGAGAAGGCGATTGAATTGAAAATTCCGGAAAACAGGGTTTTCTTTGAGAAGTATGACTAAAGATTTTTAAACAAAATTTTCCACTTTGAAATATGCTTAAACTAAAATTGGTGATTTTGTTAAAATCATTTTCCTGCGAAAATGCTTAAAGAATTGATTTTGATTTCCTTGTCCCTCGTTGGATTTGCAATTTCTTTTCACATATGGAACACAATATACAAACAGAAGAAGAAACTCAAATGCATTATCGGCGACGGAGGTTGCAACGAAGTTGTGAAAAGCGACTACGGAAAAATTCTTGGGTTGGACAACACTTTTCTTGGAATGTTTTACTATTTATTTATTTTGTTTTCCACAATTGCATTTTTGATTTATCCTTCTTTATTGAATTTTAATTATGTTTCTTTTGGGATAATAGGAATCACAGGATCTGCGGCTTTGTTTTCATTTTATCTCTTGTTCGTGCAATTTTTCATTCTGAAGAAATGGTGTGAATATTGCTCAACAAGCGCGGTTTTGAGCATCGGAATATTTCTTGTTGAATTTTTGATGTAGAAGAATTAATTTATTTTGCTCCTTACTTTGTTGCATTTAACGCATTTGTACAATTGCTTGAATTTGCCACCGCCAACGTTTGAAGGACCCATAAATTTTTCCCATTTATGAAATCCGAAGAAACATCCAAAATTCATGGTAAATCAGTAAAATTATTTAAAATTTATTTCACAACTATTTGTCCTGTATTCTCGTCGGCGTACCAATCTTTGCCTGCAAGTTCCGCGTCAAGCGCCTGTTTGAATGCGCTTAATGGATAAGCTCCTTTTAACGTGGAACCTTTATTCTCTCCGGATTGCATTATTACAAATCCAGGAGTTCCTTGCAATCCTGCGGATGCAGCATCGCTCGTGTCTTTTGCAACTTCGCTTCTGTATTTTCCAGAATCCAAGCAAGATGAAATGTCATAACCCAAATCTTTTGCCCACTTCTTCAAATCGTCGTTAGTGTAAACCGCGGTTTTTGTAACAGGTCCGTTTGCATTTCCGGAGTCAATAATATTTTGTTCTGAAAACATTTTATCATGATATTTGAAGTAAGCTTCGTCCCCGCCCTTTTCCCTCACGCATTCGGCAGCTTCTCCAGACGCTTGCGCCATTAGATGCAAAGAACTTAATGGGAAATCCCTGAACACCAATTTTACTTTTCCGGTGTCAATATAATCTGTTTTTATTGACTCAAAAGTTTCCGTCCAAAATTTTCTGCAGAAAGGGCATTGATAATCGCTGAACTCTATGATTGTTACTGGAGCATTTTCATCACCAAGAACAGCGTCGTCGTCTTCGCTTGCGGAAACCAAACCTGAAACAGCATTTCCTGTTATAGAACCTGTTGTCGTTGTGCTGTTTCCATTAAACATAAAAAAACCGCCTATTACCACAACAACAATAAGTAAAAATGTTGAATATTTCCACAAATCGCTTTTCTTGATTGTTACTGTTCCCATGTTTTCCTTATTTTCTTGATTTTGTTCCATTTTATGTTTTTAGCAAATAAAAATCCTTTTTATATTTTGTGATAATTTCAAAAGCATTATTTCCTCTTGAAAAACACGTTGTCGAGTCCCCATTTCTTTGTTCCCCAAACAAGCAGAATGAGGAACGCCGAAAAAAACAACGCCGAAAGTTCGCCGCCGTTTAATATTGGTATAATTCCTTTTTTCAAATGCGAAAATGTCCAGGCGCCAATCATGTCGGCAATTCCGAAAAACGCCGCCAATCTTGTCAGCAATCCAAGAGCAATGAAAAGACCGCCGAAGAATTCAATTATTCCGGCAAGAACAAACAAACTTGACATGTCAAACGCGAAAAGATTCATCAGTTCAACTTGATTTCCGCCGAAAGCCCCGAACAATTTTTGCGCGCCGTGCTGCACAAAAAGCAACCCGATTAAAACACGAAATGCAAAATAGAAATTATTTTCGTTTCTTCTCAAAAACTCAACCGCTTTGTTCATTTTAAAATCAGGGAAAATTCATTTAAAAAGATTTCCGTAAGATTTTTTATTACTTAAGATTTTATTACTTAAGATATTCCTGGCTTCAGAATCAAAAACTTTTGGCAAATTTTCTATCGGTTTTGAATGTTTGTCAACTTCTTGCCAGGATTTTGTTACGTCTTTTAAATTATCTGCAGTTAGAAAAGTTCCATCAATCAGAAATCTTGCATATCTCAGAGTATTTGGAGGTTCAACTTGAACATAAAATCCGTGTTTTTTGGATTTCATCCACCCATCGTGCGGTGTTGGAACTAACGTTGCTTTCGCTTGTCTGAAATATTCTTGATTTGTTTCTTCATAAATAAAAGGAAGCTCGCTATAAACAAAAACCTCTTCTCCTAAAACCTTCTGAAACTCACAGCACATATCCTCTATAAAACGCCAAGAAGGAAGAATTTTCATTCCGTCTATTTTCAATAAAGGAGTTACTAACAACCTGTTTAATCTTTGAAAAGTTTTTCTATAGTCAGCAGATTTATCTCCTTCTTTAACAGAGGTTTCAATACCTGAGACGTATTCCGGCTGAATTCTGAAATCTTTTTGACCCCCGTTTAGATGATGTTGGTCTGTGGATAATTCAATTTCTAATCTTCCAGAATTTACAAGCCCTACAGAATCAGGGCTTAAGGGATATGTTCCATTTGTACGAAGTACGCCTGTCAAATCTTTTCTTTGGCTTAAAACTTCTACAATTCTCCCTTGAGACTTGGGCATTGCAGGTTCTCCTAGACCAAGAAAATAAAGATTTGCATTTAAAGGAGCATATTCTATTATCTTTCTTACTAAATCAGAATCGTCTCTTCTTTCTTCTGAAGAAACATGTAGTCTTGCGCCCGTTGCGCAATCAGGGCATCTAAGATTGCATACAGGGCTTATCTCAACGCCGATTATTTTTCCTTGCATTTTGAACTCCTGAGAAATCTTCCAAATTTTATTCATGAACAGATTTTTCTAAATCTGATTTTGGGATATATTGACAGGTTATGATCGCTTTTCCGCCATAGTCACTCTGGAAACATTGGCCATTGAAGAAATATTCCCCTCCCCTATTTGTCCTAATAACGGGTTTTACTCTTCCACCAGATTCTGTAACATCTTCAAAATATTCAATTTTCGGAGGAGGTTCATATTTAGGAGGTTCAAAGTAGTACACCGTTCCAGCAACCGTAATGGTTGTAATGGCTGCTATTCCAACAAGAATCCTATTTCGGAAAATTTTCTCTTTCCGAAGTTCTTCGGGAGTTCGTGGAGGATATGAATAACCCCCTGGTGCTATAAATGCCATCTTTCTTATTTTTATTTGTTTACCTTACAATAGTATCACATTAACTATATTTAAGACTTAGTTTAAAAATACTTAACAAAACATAATATTTATATATAAATAAATACTTTAGTTAATATAATGAGATTTTCAATAAAAGAAAGTATTGCACGAAAAGACTTAGCGAAGCTTTCTGTTAAAGACAAAAAACTCTTACAATTACTTATTCAAAACCCCCGAATGTCTGTAACTCAACTTGCAAAAAAAGTCGGTATCTCAAAACCAGCGATTGTTCAAAAAATAGATTCTCTGAAAAAGAAAGGTGTTTTAGCAGGATTTGTTTTGTACACGAATCTAAACTCATTAAATGAAAATATGTACTCTCTTGAAATTTCCACGCAGCTTGGACTGACGACCGGAAAAGTCAACGAAGAATTATTAAAAATAAAAGAAGTTGCAGGGGTTTTATGGTATAACGGAATTCATAATTTTGTAGTTGCAATTAACAGTAATGAACCAGAATATGTTATTGACAAAATAGAAGAAATTATTGAGATAAAGAAATTCCGACTAAGAAAATTCAGAGATAACTGGTTTCATCCACCTCACCTGTTTAAGGAGATAAAAGACAAAACCTCGGATTTCAAGAGGATAAATTCAAAAGCAGATGAAACAGACAAGAAAATAATTAATTATCTTTACAATAATCCAACCGCAAACTTTGTAGAAATATCTGATAAAACAAAACTTTCTCCTATTACAATCAAAAAGCGCCTTGAAAAGCTTGAAAAAAACCAGACAATTCTCGGATTTAGTGCTTTATTAAATCCCTGGCGTTGTGGAAAAGAAGTTGTAGGGGTTTCTCTTATGGTTAAAGGAAAAAAAGAAACAGAAAAAATACTTGAACATTTGCTGCAGATTCCTCAAACGAGCAATGTCTGGGAGTGGGATAACGAATGGAATATCAATGTAGTTTTTTGGGTTGAAGAACAAATAGAAATTAATAAAATATTAAACAATCTTCATAATAATTTTAAAATTCTTGACACAGAAATTTCTGTTTTAGTTGCAATGGCGGGTAAATGATTATTATTTATTTTTCCTTTTTTTCTTCTGGAAAGACAGAATGTAAATTATCGGGAGAATCCCGGCGCTGTTTACAATAAGGATGAAGAAAAACCAAATCATCTGCCCGTTGCGCGCGGACTTCCATAATCCTATTCCTTTCCAAATCAATTCCCAAATCATTATCGGAACCAGCAAAAGAATCAGAGTCAGAGGAATTGTGCCGAGAAGCAAACTTTCAAAAATCATTTTTTTATTTATTTAATTTATTTGTTTTCCGTTTTCATAAACAATCATTTTTCTTTTTCCTAAGTTGCATCTGGAAACATGAAAAATGATTCAGTTTATTTGTTTTCCGTTTTCATAAACAATCATTTTTCTTTTTTTAAGTTCCTTGAAGAAATATTCTGCCGGGATTATGCCCTCTGGAGAAAACGCGCCTTTCTCTTTGACGATTCCTTTTTTAATCATCTGAGCCATTATGCTTATAGGCATTCCCGTGTCAATGTTTGTGTAATCTTCTTCCCACCCTTTTAATGTACGGATTATGCATTCCATTCTTATTTCCTTTTTCTTTCCGTCTTTTTCCCCGTAAATATGAACCCAGAGATTTTCCGTTTCCTTGTATCCTTTCGGGACTTTTATTCTTTTCAAAACTTGCGTCAGAAAATCTATCGGTCTTATTTTCACTCCCTTGAAATCTATCGGCTCTTTGCTCGCCATTCCAAGTTCAATCAATGTTTTTATTCTGTCAAAGGAATGTTTCGGGAATCCGGCAGAACATTCAACATTTTTCAGCCCCTTGTCTTTGTAATAATGCGGAAAAGTATAAGTTTCCTGATGCTCATCGTCAAAGCATTTTTGCTTTCCGATGCCTTTCGGATAACACATTTTCAAAGTGTCCATCGGATTTTTTATTTTCTTGATTTTTCCATGCCTTAAAACGCTTGCCGGACTCAAAAACTCCTCGGTGATTGTGAGAATTGAAAAGGGAACGACAAATTTGTTCATGTTTGATTTCCAATCATAGCCGCATTTTATCGTATGAAAAGAGTCAAACTTCGGCGCGGCGTACCTTAACATCACGTTTCCGATTCCAGGAACAGAACCACAGCCGGTTATGCTTATCAAATTTTTTCTTTTCATCAATCCGTCCATTGCAAATTGTTTTTTTGTCTTCGGTATGTTTGTATCAAGATCAACACAATTTGCCCCTGCTTTCACGCACGCCGCTAGAACTTCAAGATTCCAATCTCCTTCAATGCAATTCACAACAACGTCAATTCCGTTTCTCTTGAGAACCTTTTCCATGAGGATTGGATTCTCGGCATCAATGTATTCAAATCCTGTTTTGTTTTTATGTTTTTTCAGCAAGTCCTCAACTCTTCCTTTGTCCCTGCCGCAAAGCAAAACAGAATATCCGTTCGCAAGCAAATCTTTGGACGCAATCTTTCCTTGCATTCCAGTAGCCCCGAAAACAGCAAAATCGTATTTCAAATTAATCACCTTTTTTGAAATTAATGCAATCGTCTTTTAAAATGTTTTTATAAAAATTTATAAACTATTTTCAATTATTAAATTAAACAAAGATGGTGAAAGATTCAAAAAAGATTGAGTGGATTCTTCGTATTGCGTTGTTTGGAGAATTTCTTGGACACGGGATTTTTGCGTTGCAGTTAAAATCAACTTTCGTCGGGATGCTTGTCGCGTTCTTTGGTTTTGTCGGAATAAATCTCGCAGCAAATTCTGCAAATATTATAATGTATATAATCGGGACCGCCGACGTTCTCACCGCAATTCTTGCGTTGATATTTCCATTTAGACTGTTGCTTGTGTGGGCTTCTGTTTGGGCGTTTTTAACAGCGCTGGCAAGACCGATTGCAGGCGATCCGATTTGGGATTTTGTTGAGCGCTGGGCAAACATCGGAGTTCCTCTCGCATTGCTTTATGTAAGAGGATTGCCAAGAAAATTGAAAGACTGGTTTAGATAAAATTTTTTAATTGTCTTACTCCGTCTTCCCGCCCCAAGAAACCAGTATTAACTCATAAACCACTTTTATCAAATTCAGCAAATATTATTTTTCGTAAATTTTTTACGTTAACCTTGTTTTGGCGGAGCAATGATAAACGAGCGCGAAAGCGCGAGCATATATTTTTCTTTTAATCATCCCATAAATTTCTTCAGATGACTCAACGCGAAAGTGATTCTTTTTCCGAATATTTTTTGAAACAAACCAGCGAAATAAAATTTTCTGTGCATGCCGAGAAATTCTGTAAAATCTTCTGTTCCTTTTGGATTTATCGCTCTTCTCGCAATGTAATCTCCTGAAAAAGCCGCCCAGTTCAAACCGGCGCATCCCAACGCGTATTGGATTGATTTGTTATTCTTGTCATAATCAACAATCGGGACAAGATCTTTCGTTGCGTCAATCAAGCCGGACCAATAATGTGTGAATTCAATATCTTTTATTTTCGGAAACCGATATTTCAATTCTTTGATGAATGACTCTATGACTTTGGGCGAATGATAATATTTCGGGTAATAAGCTGTCCACGCTGAAGAGCCGCCAACCAAAAGTCTGTTGCCCTCAACGGGGCGGTAATAAAGATAGTCCCAACCGGTTCCCCAGCACATAAGTTCTCCTTTTGGAAAAAGGGATTTCATTTGTTCATCGCTCAGGGGTTCGCTCACGGCGACGTAAGTTTGAATGTGGTACAATTTTTTGGATATTTCTTCGCTAAACTCTTTCCTGACTTTGTCCATGCAAACAAGAATTTTTTTCGCCTTTGCAGAACCAAGATGAGTTTTCGCAGTGTTTCCCCTGATTTCATGCACTTCCGTGTCCTCGTAAATTCTCACGCGTTTTTTAAGAAGCAAATTTTTCATTTCAATGCAGTATTCAAAACAATTCATTCCGTAAGAGCCGGGATATTTTAATCCAAGATTGTATCCTTTTCCGGGATGAATATTTTTTAATTTTTTTTCATCCAAGAGTTCATGCGGAAGATTGTTTTCTTTTTTCAATTCAACTTCTTCCAAAATTTCATCGTTGTGTGATTTTTTTGTTGATAAGAAAAGAGTATCCTGTTTTCTGAAATCGCATTTGAATTTGTATTTTTTCACGTTGTTTGCAATTAATTGAACGCCCATTAGTGGAATTTTGTAGATTATTTTTCCTTT
>CAZAOW010000008.1:0-11855 GCA_964487075.1 Candidatus Woesearchaeota archaeon
TTAAATTCGCAATTAAATAAATAGCCATCACAAACGCCAAAGCGATGATGAAATTGTAAAACCCGAAAAACGGAAGTTGCACTTCCGCAGGACAAGAAAGAGTATACCCTCCCGTCGGTGTGCAGGAGATGGGCCTTTTAAGAGGGTCTCCATTCCATGTTGCATCCCAAGTGTAAGTTATTGAGCCATCGGCGCAACCGTTTGGGTCGCTGTCTTTATTTGCCTTTATTACACATTGCCCTAATGACTGTAAATTTCCATTTTCATCAAGTTCCAACTCTTCAACAACTGCATCGCATGCGCTTTCTTCAGAATCCCATGCGCAGAAACAGCTTGTCAATTCTTCTGTGCAATCTGTGCTCAATGGAACGCTGTCTTCTATGGTTGAGCAAATATCACTCATGCAGTAATCTTCCTGAAAATAATCTCCGCATATTAATACATCCTGACAAGATTCTTGTCCGAGAACCCCGTCTATTTCCAAATCCCCGCTCGTTATTATTAGATTGTTTTCTGCATCGCGCGCTTCAAAATAAAAAATCAAACCAACCTCTTCTTCACCAGAACTCGCTAAATTCAAATCACTTTGCGTAATCAACCAAGTTGCAGAAGCTCTTTTGTTTGCATCAACCTGCGCAGTAATTGATTTAATATCATCATCCGTAAGATATGTATTATCTTGTTCTCTGATTTTAAAAGTAACTTGTGTTCCATCAAAAACATCGTAACTTTTCAATAATAGTTTTACCTTTGTGGTGCCGGGAACAATTATTACTGAGCTAAAAGCAACTTCCCCGCCGTTTGTCCATATTGCAGTTGCCGCTCCGGCTGCTCCGCCAGAGCCCTCTGATGTTGAACTGCAACAGATTTTTGTTCCATAATCTCCAAAAGCCCCTATGTGCGCGTTTGTTGCTTCGGAAAGAGAAAGAACTTCAATGGGGTTTTCCACAGGACAAGAACCAGTAGTCGTGCTTACGCAGGACAAGTCGCCATAACAAATGTCTGTTGTTGTATAAACAGTTCCCGATGGAACTTCCGCATGAGCATTTGTATCTGCAGAAAGTCTTAAAACCTTATTGCTTCCATCACAACTCGTGCTTCCAGCGAAATCACATTGAATTACATATCCATAATTGGTTTGAGTTGATAATTCTCCGTGGGCATTTGTTAAACCAGAAACCCCCATTAATACTTTATTCGCATCGTATGCCGAATCTGTTTTCGCAATTATGCTGCAACTTTGCGCAAAAATCGCCGACGAAAAAAATATCAGCGAACTTAAAAAAAACAAAAAAATCACCAGTTTTTTCATTTTAATAGTAACGAATTATATTTTATAAATCTTCTTTATCCCTTCGGTTGTTTGTCAAAACAAACACCGGACTTCTATCCCTTCCAATTTATGACGGGCTTTATGCGTTTTATTATTTTAACAGAATTTTTTTGCGCGTCCATGACAGCTGAGAAATTTTTATACGCCATTGGAAGCTCGTCAAGCGTTTTGCTTGAAATATTTCCTTTTATCCCTTTCATTGATTCCGCGAATTGTTCCATCGTGTATTTTTTTCTCGCGTCTTTTCTGCTCAAACTTCTCCCTGCTCCGTGAGAAGAGCTGTTGAGGAATTTTCTGTTTCCTTTTCCTAAAACAAGAAAAGAACCGTCGCGCATATTTCCCGGGATTATTCCTCTTTCCCCTTTCTTCGCCGGCGTGGCGCCCTTTCTGTGAACGAAAAAACCATTTTCATAAACTGCGTGGTTATGGTTTTTGTTCACCCAAACTTCGTATTTTAAATTTTTCCCGAGGACTTCATTCAAGACGCCGATAATTTTGTAAGCCATTTCAAGTCTGTTGAGCAAAGCGTAATCCAATCCAAACTCAAGAACATTGAGATATTCCTTTCCTATTTCGGACGCGGAATCCAGAGGGAAAGTTTTCTCGTAATCGTTTTTGTTTTTGCTTCCGGCTGCATTAATCATGTATTTTTTTGCGACGTTGTGTCCAACCCCGCGACTTCCCGAATGAATTACAAGCCACATCTCTTTCTCGGTTTCGTCCGCTCCGATTTCAATGAAATGATTTCCTCCGCCAAGGGTTCCGATTTGTTTTATTGCGCCTGTTTTTAAATAATTCAAAATGTTTCGGTCGTGCGGTTTTTTTTCAAATTTTTCTAAAAGGTCTTTAAATGTTTTTTTTGTTTTTTCCGTTATGTTTTTGATTTCGTTGTAATTTCCGACGCCCATTGGAATTTTTTTCATTACCTGGCTGTAGATTTTATTCTGATTTTCCCTGATTTTTCCAACCAATCCTTCGGATTTGATTTTTATTGCGATTAAACCGCAACCGATGTCAAATCCGACCCATGCAGGAACGACGAATCTTTTTGTTTTCAACACAGCTCCGATTGGCGCGGCATATCCGAGGTGCGCGTCAGGCATCAAAGCCGCAGCGACGACAAAATCCTCGGAATAACAATTTTTGAATTGTTCAAGAGTTTCTTTGTCAACATCTATTCCGTAATTGTATATTTGTTTTTTCATTTTTTTATTTTCGGAGGCAATGCGCCTTTTCACGAGCAATGTCGCGTCGCTATCCCTGCACCCAGCAAAACATGTTTAATTTTCTTGGATTATAATTTCCGTTCTCAGCTGAAATAATTATCGGTTGCACATAAATGCTTTTGTCTTCGGGAAGCGAGGAAGAAGACAGGCATTGTTCCCCTATTTCGCAAAGTTTTGCCTCGCATGTCAAATACGCCGGAGTTTTCGTTGTTATTTTATTTTCTACTTCGTCCAATCCATTTTCGTCAAAATCCCCCCATTCTATCGGAAGATTTGGAACAGAAAGAATCTCCTGCCTTAAATCGCCGTCAAGCTGTATCTCTCTTAAAACAGAATATTGCGCGTCGTAAATTTGCAAAGCAGAATCTGGAGATTTGAGCCCCAAGTTGGAAATTATTAAAAATACAACTCCTGCGATGAGCGTGATGCTAATGAAAGATTCCATTATTTTCAGCCAACCGCGCTTGTTTTTCATTTTATTTTTCTCGTTATTTTCACCACACCTTTATCGTTAAATAACCTATTTTTAAGTTTGCATCAACGTCAAGGTATTGAACGGGGAAAGTCGTTGCATAAATATTCGTGTCGGGGATTACAACATTTGCAGGTTCTATTTTTGTTCCGTTTGCGAATTCAAAAGCAAAAACAAAATCGTTTTCTTCGGAAATTCCAAGAGTGGTTTTCAACCCGCCGGATTCGTATAAGCCTATTAATGAAAAAATCTTTGATTCAATAATTTGGTTCTGTTCTTCAACGAGGGAACCGACGTCCACAACATCATCTATATTTATCTCTTTGCATCCGCTTAAGCTTGAGGTAGCGGAAGTAATTTCATCAGAGTAATATATTTTAAAGATGGCATCATCAGTTGAATCCCTAAGGTCAAATGAATCCAAATCCATCTGGAAATTATTGCTGCCACCTTGGAAATCATAATCTATAATATTTTCCTCTTCGTCTTTTATTATCAGATTGTCTTTGTTTTCGTCAGTGATTATTCCATCAAGACTGGTTCCGCCCACTTCATCTTGAATGCAATCTTTCACAGGATTGCTTGAATCCCCTTTGTAATATATTGTGGTTATCGTCAAATCCTCTGCGTAAAAATTATCAAGCAAACTCAGTCTCAAAAAATCCAACAGCGACTGTTTGCTCGCCTGCGTTTTCAAAACCGGCTGAATGGCGGAATACATGAAAACCAAAAATAAAATGAATATCACGAACGACATAACGAATCCGATTTGCGACGCCCCTTTGTTTTCCATAATAAAAAAAGGCATTTTGACTTTTTATATTTAATTTAAGAAGTTTTATAAATAAAGGATTTTAACAAAATTTATGGAATTGCAAAATACTGCAGGAATCCAAAAAATTACGCCAATAGATGAGGTACTCCCTGCTCTTGATTGGCCTGCCGAAGAGTTTGGCGACGATTTGACCAGCGAAATAGAAAGACCCTTGTCATTAATTGAAAAACTTGAAGCAGCTTACAAAGAATTGCCGGGCGACGCGCAAGAAAAAAAATTGTATTTTGATTCCCAAAAATATTCCAATCTTTCTCAACAGCAGGGTTACAATTTCAGGGCAACCTTCAAAACAATAGAAGGATGGAAAACAAAATCAAATTTGACGCAAAAATTGCTGAATGGATTGTTTGAAGAACTTGGAGAAAAATCCGCTGAAAACAGAACAAAACTCAAACCGAAAGGAACCCAAAACGGTTTTCCCGTCGGAGTCGCTTTTGAAGTCGGTGAAAATATAGTTTCCGAAAGAGACGTGGGATTTATAATAGAAGTTTACAATCCGAGACAATCTCTTAATTTGATGAGAATAGACGAAAAAGGCAAAATGTATTTCAACGACGGAAAAAAGCCGAAGCTTAGGAAAGAAATCAGATACGACGGAAATTCTTATTTAAACGCTTATACTCTCAGAGGGAAAATGTCAGACCTTAAGAGATTCCAGACATTGTTTGGCTCAAACATGAAAAGCATGCAGATTGTAGAACCGAACAAAAGCAACCGGCTGAATTAATTCCCGAAGAAAATATTCGCGCCGGATGAAACTATGAACGAAATTAAAATCAGGGCAAAAGAATGTTTGACGCCTGCTTTTATAGTTCCTTCCGCAAGTTTTCCTATTGCAAGTCCGGAAAAAAATCCCTGAATTAAAATAAGATAAAAAAACGCGTTTGTTATTTCTGATTGAAGTCCTTCAAAACTTTCTCCTTGCAATCCAAGTTCCCCGGTTGCTGAACCTATTCCTTGAATTCCCGACAGCATTGGGATTATTTTAAATTGCATCACAAGAACAATAATTATAAAGACAACAAATATGATGTAACCTTGGACAACAAGGGTTGATATTGCCGCCTTTCTTTCTTTTTTCAGTTTGTCCGACGTGTTTACCGCCTCCGCTACGGATTCAAGTATTTCTGTGATTTCCCCGCCGGATTTTTCCGCCTGACCTATCAATGTTATCGCCCTTGAAATCGTCGCATTATTCACGTCTTTTGAAAAAACCTGCAATGCAATGCTCAACGGGATTCCCATGTAAATTTGATTCGCGAGTTTTTTTACGTGTCTGCTTAAAACGCCGTAAGGTCTTTCTTTCAGATTTATGATACTCTTGCTTATCGGCGTTCCCGCTTTGACGCTTTCAACAAGATTCCTTGAAAATTCAAGAAACATTTCTTCTTTTTCGGCGGAGTTTTTTGCTTCCTGCATCACGGAAAAAACAAAAGGCGAAATCGCCGAAATTATTCCTATCCCCAAAATAAGAAGAAAAAATCTTGTTTCAAGAAGAAGCAGCGACGCGATTATCACAATCAGTCCAGAAACAATTCCGACTATGTGAATTTTTTTTATTTCCATTTTATTTCAATGTTTCCATTACGTATTGGTTTGTTTTATTTGCAAAAATATGAGGAAGAACATATTTATTCCCGCGACTCCGAGAATCATTATTAGCGTTATCATTCCTGTGCTTAAAGGAATTCCCAACCCGGAGATTTTCATCATCATCAATAAAAGCATGAGAATCATCGGCGCGGCGACTACAACAGAAATGTAAATGTCCATGAACGTTTCCGCGGATTTTGTGGCTTTTTCCCTTTCAAGATTGTATTCAAAAAGCATTGTCGCAGCCCTTTCCTGAAAAAATTTCGGCAAATTCCCGCCGGAATTTATTGTTGTTGCAAGTCCGCTGAACAACTCTGCAAGTTTTTTGCTCGCCGTGTTAAAAGTGCTGTTCCTCAATGCGGAGATAAAATCCTGACCTAAAACATTGACGCTGTTAAGCAGTTTGTTGAACTCTTTTTCAAGATAAGTGTACTCTCCGGTTGAAATTATTATTTGAAAAATTTTCGTCGGATCAATCATTGAGCCGGAAATGGCAGCCATGTTTATTGTGGCAAAAGGAAGCTCTTGTTCTATTTTTTTCCCGACAGAATCTCTCTCCAGCGACGGATATGAATACATGAAGATAAAAGTTGAAACGGGAATTGCAATCAAAACCCAGAAAGTTTTCACGAATCTTATTGCAAGGTTTTCATTTGCAAGAGTTATCATCGGAAACGTTGCGCTGAGATTGAAAAGCATGAAAAAAACGAAAACAAAAAACGAAAACGCAAATGAAAACAAAGTGGTGAGCAATGTTACAGACACGTAGCTTTTCAGCAAAAAATTCATGTTCGCCTTTACCAAATCTGCCTGCAATTGTTTGAACGTCCATTTTTTTATCAATTCCGACGAATATTCTGTAAAAAATTTGTTCGCAATTCTCACGTAAACGCTCGGTCTTTTTACCTTCGCCCTTATAATTTTTTCCTTCTCCTCTTTTTCCTTTATCCGTTTCAGCGTTTCCTTTTCGCCTTCCGAGAGTTTGATTTTGTTTCTCGGCTTCATGGAAAAACCCGAAAAAAAATTAAATTTTTCCTTTGGATTTTTTGTTTCCTCTCCATTTGTTTTCTGTTCGGTTTTGAATATGGGTCCCGGCGCGGGATTTAAGGGATTTGAAGGCGACATCTTCTCAAGCGTTTCAATTACGCTTTTGCCTGCTTCCATGAATTCTTTTTTCAGCGAGTTCATTTGGATTTCAATTTCTTTTTTGTTCGTTGAATTCTCCTTTTTTTCAGTTTCCTTTAAAAAAATCCCGACCTCTTTTGCAATTTTTATTTCTCTTGAAACGTTTTTTTTCAAATCTAGAAAAAAATCTTCTTTTTTAGATATCATTTGCTTCCTCTAAGATTTTCCCCTGGATTTTCATCATCTCTTTTTTTGTTTTGTTGAAATTTTCCGTGTCTCCGAGTTTGTAATATTTTTCAAGTTCGGCTTCAAAATCCTCCAATGCTTTGGTCGTTTGCTCTAAAAAAGATGTGTCTTTCATTTCGCCTCTTTTGCGTTTAAGTTGCATTTAGAAATAGCAAGAGGCGTTATTAAATTTTGTCTTGAATACTCTTTCGTAAAATTTACAATATGAAGATTCAATAATTTGTTTATTGTTCTAAAATTCCATGACTTCCTTTAACTCCACCCATTTCCTGTTCTTCTCTATATCCCTCCAACCTTTGTTCCAACTCTGCTTTTTGTTCCAATCTTTTTTTATTATATTTACCGATTTGATAATTCCTAACATGTATAAAAGCATTCGTACCAACTATTCCGAGATTTTGCCAACTAAGCATTTCACCATTCCATGTATCTTCTAATACTTTAAGCAAGGCGGTGTCTGCAAAGCCATAAAGGTAATAATCCCATTTATTCACATCAGGATGATATAAATAATTCCGGATTTTTCCAACGAGATTTCCCATTTATTCCATATAAAACTTGTCTTTTTAAAGATTATTGTATTCCGAATTCCTTCAAAATTTTTTCCGGCGTTTTGTAATATTCGTTTATTATCTCGCCGACTCTTTCAAAACCAAAAATTTTTTTCTGGTAAAGAATGTAAATCAGTTTGACTCTGCGTCTGAACTCAAGTTCAATTTCTTCCATTTTCATTCCGGTCATTCTGGAGATTTTTTCAAATATCTTGCTGTTTCTCTTGAAATAAAAACTGTCGTCGCTTGGATTCCAAGTGAAAGGCGTGTTCGTGAGTGCAACTCCGTCGGGAGTTATGTTTATTATTTCAACTATTTCTTTTAATTTTCTTGTTTCTTGTTTTTTTACAACGGCATGCGTCATTACGCAAACAGCGTCAAGAACGTTTATCAGCGTCGGAGAAAGTTCAATCGGCGGAGTTTCAAGTCTTTTTACGACGGTATCAACGGAATCCGCGTGCATCGTGCTTATTGAGCTGTGCCCCGAAGCCATCCCCTGGAATAACACGAAAGCTTCTTTTCCTCTTACTTCTCCAACGATTACATAATCGGGATTCTGCCTGAAAGAACTTCTTAAAAGTTCAAATAAATCTATCTCTCCAACGCCTCCGATTCCGGTTGCCGTTCTCGCGACGCTCGGGAGCCAGTTTTCCCTCGGCAAATTCAATTCTCTCGTGTCTTCAATGGAAACCACACGCGATTCCGGAGCGATGAAAAAAGCCATTGCGTTTAAAAGAGTGGTTTTTCCGGAAGAAGTTCCTCCGATTATCAGGATGTTCATTTCATTTTCAATTAAAAGCCAGAGATATGCAAGCATTTCCGGGCTGAGGGTGTTGAATTCTATAAGTTGCGGCGGAGTCCACGGCTCTTTTGTGAACTTTCTTATCGTGAATGTCGGTCCGCGCGAAGTTATGTCTTTTGTGTACGTGGCGTTTACTCTGCTTCCGTCGGGAAGACTTCCGTCAAGAATCGGCGTCGCGTATGAAATATATTTTCCGACTCTTTGCGCAAGTTTTTCAACAAAGCTTGAAAGTTTGTCCATCTCCATAAAATTAATATTTGTCTTCATGTTTCTGTAAATTCTGTGGACTATGTAAATCGGCGTCGCGGCGCCGTTGCATTCAATGTCTTCCACAAAATAATCTCTTAGCAACGGCTCCACCTCGTTGAAACCTATAAAATTTCTTGCAAGATAATAAAAAATCTTTTTGTAGCTCTCGTAAGGAACGTCCAACCCGAGTTCAACTGCAAGAACCTTGAACATTCTGTCTATGTATTCAAGCAGAACATCCATCTTTTTTTCCACTATAGTGTCAAAATTAATCATGTTCTCCATCGCTGAAATTAATTCTTCCTTGTACTGTTCTTCTTTTCTGCTTAACGGCGGCTCCTCAATTTCATAAACCAACTCTGAAATCTTGTCATTCCAATAAATGTGGGCGAAAGCGAAAGGCGCTATCAGCGTATATCTTATATTAACTTTTGTTTTGTCTTCTATTTTTTTTAAATTCGGAGTCTCGGGAGAAAAATCTATCTCAACTTTTGGATAATTTTGAATCCCAATTCCCGTTATGTTTTTTACAATATTTTTGTTTTCAGTTTCCATTTTGAAATTCCTATTCTCTAGCTAACGACAATGTCAATGACTGTTTTTCCCGCCACGTCTTCGCCTTTGTTTTCAATTGAAATCTTGTAAGGATTTGATGAGTGCTCAATTTTTGTTTCCTTGTTGTCGCTGTTCACCGTTACTTCGTAATCATAATCTATTGTCAAGACAACTTTGTTTGTTCCGCCGATTTTTTCAGTAAGCGCTTTGATGTTTCCAATATTTACAATTGTTCCAAATTCGCTGTAAACATAATCTGTTTCCATTTGAAAGCTTATATTATTGTTTACTCCGTCAATAACCAGCGCGCCCTTTTTTATCTGGGCTTCAACAATCCTTTTGTTTCCAGGTCCTCCCTGCACGACGGAAAGTATCACGTTATTTACATCTTTCATTAAATTCACACTTTGTTCTATTGTTGATTTGTCCTGAAACTCGTCTATTTTCGGGACGATGAAAGCCAAAACCGCGCCTATCATTGTCATCGCAATCAAGGTGTAGATTATTGTTTCAACCCAAATATCGCCTTTTTTTCCAATCCCTCTTCCCATGATTTGTTAAGAAGGTTTTTGTTTAAATAATTAACTTAATCCGAAAGAGTGGAACAATCGTCAATTTCATTCATCGTGTCTGAAATTTCGCATTGCGTTCCGTCAATAATCGGGGCGATTTTTATCGTGCCCGGTTTTCCTTGATTCCAATCATAAAGATATGTTTTTCCCCCGTTTTTCCCGGGAAGTTTAACAGGAGAAGTACCGCCAAAATAAGTCAAACCGGAACTTGTTTGTTCCTCATTGCTTAATTTGAAACTTTCCGAACCGGCGTCATTTGAAATTGAAACCAAAACTTCTTCAACTTCAACGTCTCCGATATTTAATGAAACCCTCACCTCATCAGTTGCATCATCAAAACAAGTGTATTTTTTTTCTAGCGTAACTTTGCCGTAATCTCCGAAACACGATTCTGTGCTTTTTATATTTTCGTTCAGGATATTGCTGACAACGCCCCAAATCACGACAGTTGCTGCGAGAACCAGTCCGATCATTATCAGCATTTCAATAATTCCAGACAAACCCGCTTTGTTTTTTTTATTCATTATGCAAATTCCTTTTTTCGCGATGCGTAATCGCTTTGTATGCTGAAATATTTCCTATGTTTCATGTTAAATTAATTTGGTATCCGTAAAGTCTTTCGTCGCAAGTAAATGAAGTTTGCGTTCCTTTCTGCGACGTTCCTACTAAAGTCGGCGTGAGAATTATTTTGTCAGGAGAAGGACCTTCAAAATTAACGCTTACGGAAACCGCGCCGCCCTGAGGCAATCCGTCGGCAGGCCATTCGCCCGAGTCTGTTAATTCCTTTATGCTTTTTGTTTCATATCCCCCTTCTCCAGAAACCTTCACGTTGAATTCGTAAATCGGAATATTCCCTATATTTGACAATGCAAGTTCTTCGTTATCGTAACTTACGTCAAACCTTACGTCCTTGCAGACAAGCTGAATGTTTTGGTCAAATTTTGTTACAGCTTCCTGCGTCAAGCCGCGGAACCATGCGAACATAATTACGCCGGAAACAACGACAAGCCCGACGAGAAGCACTGTTGCAATTACAGGCGACAAACCACTCTTTTTCCACATAAATAAAATATGAAGATGAAGTTTATAAAAGTTTTTTAAACCAAAAAATTCATACATTTTTTCAAGAGAATTTCAAAGAAACAACAATTCTATAATTTCTTCTGTAGAAAAAACTTGAACTTTATTTTGTTTTTTCAATAAAGAATCTTTGCTCCATAAATGGCAATTATTTTTAAGGCATAAGGCAAAAAAATGAGAATCTGTTTTGTCAGGAGAAATTTTATCGGCTTCTTCTAAGAAATTGGAATATTCTTTTTCATTGATAAATGTAACGACTTTCTTAAGATTATTATAATATTTAATAAATATTTTTTTATTTGTTTTTGTTCTTTTAATGATATCTTTTGAATATTTTTGGATTTCTTTGAGTGAGATTTCTGGCGATATTAAATCAAATTTTTTTGAAATTAAAAGATTTCTTGTAAAAGAATTTTCCCAAAAGAAACTAAAAAGGATATTTGTATCAATCACTAATTTCATTATTTTCTGCCTTTTCTTATTAGCTCAACAGCCCAATTATTAAAATCTTCTTCTTTTTTCAATTCATCTAACATACTTTCTTTTAATGCAAACTGTTTAGTTTTTTCTTCAATAGTTTTTCTAATTAATGCAGACCAATTTACTTCTGGAAATTTTTTCATTAATTTCCTGACTTCTTCTGGAACAGATAAAGTAATACTTACCATTTTAGTGTATAAACGTAATTATGTTTAAATATTTAAATCTTTTGGGCAATATATTATTAGTTTTTCACCCCCCAATAGTAACTACACGTCGTAAGATTTATAAATCCCTGATGCTCTTGTTTTAATAAATGACAATTGAAAAACTGGTTAGAAATGGAAGGATGTTGTTTGCAGGATTAGCCGCGGCTGCGACTCTTTCAGCATGCGGCGTGCATAAAGACGGTTGCAATTATATAGAATATCAGGCAGACAGGAGCAATAATTTTCAGGATTTTGGTCCGAGAGATTGCAGCGCGGAATCTAATGGTGCAGGAAGCGACGACGGAAACGGAACTGGTGATGATGTGGGAAATTCTAATCATCCTCCGGAAATTTCAAATATTGGAGATAAAATTTT
Source organism: Candidatus Woesearchaeota archaeon (assembly GCA_964487075.1). Lineage (GTDB taxonomy): Archaea > Nanobdellota > Nanobdellia > Pacearchaeales > GW2011-AR1 > JACQLK01. The sequence goes on from CAZAOW010000008.1 coordinate 11,705, forward strand.
TTATGAAGGTGAAGAATTTAGTCTTTATTTTTCTGTAACAGATCCCGACGGAGACCCATTGATACTTTCTTTGGAAGGACCGGACTGGGCTTCAATAAATTACGAACCGGGAGCCGAAACAGGAAATGTATCTGGAACAGCTCCGGATGTA
>CAZAOW010000009.1:0-11487 GCA_964487075.1 Candidatus Woesearchaeota archaeon
TGCGTTGCCAAAGACCTTTCCCAAACCGCTTTTCCGCTTGCTCCGCCTTTTCCAGGAGAATTTAAAATATATCTTGGGTCGTGATTCGTCGTGGTGTTCGTGGTTACAATTCCATGAACTCTATGTTTTCCAGCTATGTCCAAAGTATCTCTTACGTCTTCTCCTGTTGAATCCGGAGAAACTTTGAGATGAATTTCTTGAAATGGTAAAACCCAAGTATCAAGCTTCTTTAACATTTCATCAAGCATTTTTAAATTTTCATCTCTCATGTCTATTTTTCCGTCGCTATTATAGGTATTCTGGCAGGAAATGTCAAGCTCAAATCTGTTAACATAAAGAATGCCTCTTGTGGATGATATTGTATCTTCCAAATCTCTTAATAGCTCATCTCCCTCTTTTCCAGGAGTAGACATGAAATTAATTGTTAAAGGGACTTCATGATTTCCGTAACTCCAAAGTCTTCCTGCAACTCTTTGCGCGCCGATTCCCGGAAGTCCTTCCCAATTAACCATTGAGTCTGTTTCAGGAAATCTGATTATTGATGGTCTTGGATTTCCTTCCCAAGGGTTTCCTGTAACTGTTCCTACTACAACTCTGTCAAAACCAAGATATTTTAAAACTCTCGGATGAAATTGCGCGTCTTTGTTGAATCCCGCGGCATTGGATAATTCAAAAGGAGGTTTTTTGTAGTTTGATTCATTGTTTAAAACAAATCTGTCTAACCTGCTAAGCCCTAAATATCTGCAGAGTTTGGAGAAAGATTCATGTGCCCTCTTTGGGTCGTCTTCAGTATCTCTGAAAACTTTAGGTTTTCTCCAATCATAAAACGCGTCAAAACCAATTCTTGCTAAATCCATAAACCTTTATAGAAAAATTCTTTTTAAGTATTATTATGCTGAGTTATATGTGCAGAACTTTGAAATTTTTAATAAAGAACTCTTTATATTTTTAGGATAATTTGTAATATGAGATTATCCAAGAAGATATTTGCTAACTCTGTCAGAAATATTTACACTTGCCTCTGTTAATACTTCTAAACTATAACCTGCGAGAGCACCAGCAGTAAAATATTCTATCATTTTGGGAACTATTAAATTTGGGTCGTCTTTCGCAACAAAATATCCCAACACTACCCCAGTTGCTGCGCCGACAAATAACCCAATATCTTTGGCGCGCATTTCAAGAGGTTTAGCCATTCTAGACAAAACCGAAGATTACTTTTAAGCATTATTATACTACTCTATCTATATTAATCAAATATGCAGAACTTTGAAATTTTTGAAATCCTGAAATTTTTCCTCTTTCTCCTCAACTTTTCTTATTTGTGAGTGCTTCGGTCCTTTTTTACACAACTCAATCATCTTGTCAACTTTGTCGTTGTCTCCTTCAAGAAAAACTTCAACCCTTCCGTCTTCTAAATTGCGGACAAAACCGCGCACGTCATCCTTTTCCGCGTTTTCCTTTATGAAGTTTCTGAAAAAAACACCCTGAACAGTGCCTTGAATGTAAAGACGAACTGATTTTTTCATGTCCTAGGAAATTCGGCACGGTTTATTAAGTTTGTTGAATTTAACATAATAAATATTTAATAATGAGAGATTTATCTGAATGGATATGGAATTAACAAAATTGAACTTTGATGATTTTTATAAATTTTGTATGTCTGCAGGAATTATATTATTTCTCTTTTCTTTGGTGGGAATAAATTTTGTCATACTTTTTGTACCTAATTGGAAAATTTTAAATTATTTTGCTGTGGGCGGATACTTTATCACGGGCGTTACTGGAATATGGTTGATACAATGGTCTGGTAGAAAATGGTACGACAATCAAAAACTTCACGATATTATTCTTAAAAACAATTCTAAATTAACAAACAACTATAAGGTAGAAAGAGTTGAAAACAAATTATCTAAAAAGGTAAATGAATTTGAGAACCGTGCTCCTTCAAAGACTAGAATTGTGACAAGAAACAAATCCCCAAGAATAGAATATGCTCTTGGAAATAGTTTCCCTGGAACCGTAAGATTCAATTTTATCAAAGACAAGAAAGTTTGGTTTATGGTAAGAAATGATGATTCTGAAAAATATCTAACTTATTTTACTATGTCTCTTTATTTTGATGAGGAAAAGATTGAGACAATAAAAGAAGGATATTACGGCGGGAAAAAAGCATGGAATCTGAATTCAAATATTAGAATAGTGGCTCCAGGAATGCAAATTCCAGATAAGATATTTGTCGATTTAAAAAACAAAAAAAACTTTAGAATAAAAATAGACTGTGAAATAAAAAACGAAAAGGATAAAATGATTGAAAAAAGGTTGCCTGTAAGTTACGTATATAATGTTGATGGCGACGAATGGTATTTTGAACCTTAATCACAGACCGAAAGTCTTTTCAAATTCTCTCATCTGCGCGTATTTCACGAAGAAATCCCTGCCTTTCTCGGTAACTGTTATAAGAGTTTTGTCGCCGACTTTTAAATCCTTGATAAGTCCGTTTTTCATCAAATCCTTGAGGTAAGTGGTCATCTGCTTGTGAGAAAGATTTGCTTTGTACATCAAGTGCGTTTTTTTTATTCTTCCGCCCCTTTCTTGGATGATTCTAAGCATGTCGTGAATGATTTCCACTCGGTTTCTCTTTCTTTCCATCTTGAACAATCCTAATTATAAGCATTAATAAAGCTATGTAGGCGATTAGCTGAATCATTTGCCCGACGGCGTAAATAAACGCGAGTTTTGAAAATAAAAAGACAACTTGCGCGAGTCCGAGTATTGCGAATGCCAAGACAAGTATTTTTGTGTTTCCCGCTTTCTCTTTCAGATAAATTTTGTAATACTTGTTTATTATGAAAATAATGAGTATGAGCGCCGTGAAATGGTGGACGTAATAAAACGGCTGACTCAAAATTGAAATTATTGTTATGAAATAAACGTAAAGGAAAAATTCTCCCGAAATTCTCTCAAGCGGCAATTTGTAAAGAACATACAATCCGAGCAAAGTGAAAAACCTGCTGAAAAAAAAGCAGATGTAATAAAAAACATCCACTGTTCTTACAATGTCATAATTCACAACCGCGTTTCCTATTTCTTTGACGATACCGAAATCGTAATAAATCGGAAATTTTGCAATAACGCTTGCAAATCCCGCGATTGCAATGAACAAAAATCCGAGTCCGAGATGAAGCGTGCTTTTTTTCTCGCTTAACTTGTAATTTCTGAACGCAAGAATTGAGATTATAAACAATATTAAGAAACTGAAAATTTCAATTGAAACGTCGCTTCCAAGAAACCAGTCGGGCGTGAAGACGATTTTCATATTATTTTTTATTAGATTTTAACGGAAATTTTCTCTCTCGTTACCGACGAGAAACTGAAATTCGTTTAAAAGGCTTGTGAAACGGTTTTCTATTGTTAAATCCCATAAGGAGTTATCATAACGGCTTTATAAAGTGTTTTTCTAATTCTATTAACTTCAACCCTCCTTTCACTCCTGTTGTTTTCAAACGGATGATGAAAACCTCTGGTTTGATTCGCTCTGTTTGTTCGCAATCAGGTGTTGAAAAACGCCCTCTTTGCTGAAAGGGAAACGAGTGAGCTCGTGAACTCTTTCGGAGAGGGTATCCTACTCATAAAAGGTGATAAAATGTCCCGTCTTGAAATGCTTAATCTCCCGTACGAACTTCGTCGCGAAGCAGAGGAACTTTATGCTCTCGGCGTTGAAGAAACGGAAATAGAAACTCTTTTGCATTTGAGAAAAAGAAAATAATTAAATAATATTTCTTTCCGTCAGGAAAAGATTGAGTTTACGAAAATCTTCTATCTAATTCATTATTCACAATTGCTATTGTTTGCGACGCGAAATAAGTTTTCGGTCCGATTGAAACTTTGGTTGAAATTTGTTTCAATCTTTTCATTTCCTTTCCCGAGATTCCATCTTGGTCTCCGAAAATAAAAACGCAATTTTCTTTGATTTCAGTTTTTCTTATGTCTTCTCCGTTTTTATCAAGCAGAAAAATTTCATTTTCTTTTCCAAGAATTTCAACAACATCAAGAAGACTTTTTTTCTCAACAAAGCATTTTGGAAAAACCTCTGTCTTTTTTCCTTCCCTGTATTTATAAAGAATTTTTTTAATCAAATTCCCGACGTCTTTTTTGCTTATTTCCAATTCATCGGAAACTTGGATTTCAATGTGTCTCGGCGGAGTCGGCGGCCCGTAAAAAACAAAATGAAATTTCACATCCCTTCTGTAATCGTTTGACAAATAAACAGCTTGAATAAAACTGTGGATTGCGATGTCCATTCTTCCGGCTTTCATCAACTCTCCGCCGCTTAATGCATTTCCCGATGTAACCCCGGATTTTGAAAAATAAATAAAGTGTTTCATTTAAGATTCTTCTTTTTTTCTTTTTAGTTCTCTTATATTTTCTAGGATTCCATCAGAAATAATTTTTTCAATTCTGCTAAAAGCTAAATTTCTTAAGACCTCTGCTCTGCTATTTCCGTAAAGTCCTGTATTAACCAACTCGTCTATAATCTCTGCAGGATATCCTTCAATTGTAACACTTACCTTATATTTCAACTTCATTAGATTGTAATTTTCTTCTTTCATTTCATCTCCTGCATCACAAATTCCGCCTTTGCAAAGATTTCATCTTGATTTATTACCTTGTACATTCCTATAAATCTTTCGGCGCAAAAAATAGAGATTTTTTCGCCGTCTTCAATTTTTTCTTTTTTAACCAAGTCTTCTTTTAAAATAGGTTTTCCCGTAAGGATTTTTCCCAAATTGTTCTCTTTGATTTCAACCGCGTCATAAACCTCGGAAATAATTTCCGCGGGAATAATAATTTTTCTTAATTCTTCCTCGTTTCCCTTTTTGTATTCTTCAACAGCTTTTTCAAAGTCGTATAAATTAACACTGGGATAAATTTTGTCTTTCTCATTGAAAATTTCGGTCCTATGTTTTTTGTTTGCAAAAAATATGCCGTGCTCTCCAAATATACCCGCACGGATTCTCCGAAGTTCAAGCATGTGCGCGCCGACGTTCAAATATTTCCCCAAATCGTCAATCAATTTTCTTATGTACGTTCCGCCCTCTACTGTTGTATGAAAAACAAAATTTTTTCCGTCTTGTTCAAGAATTTCAAAATTTTTTATCTCTCTTTCCCTTTCCTGTCTTTTGACGCGCGATTTTTTCGGCGGCGTTTGCCTTATTCTCCCGAGAAATTTTTCTTTTATTGCCTTGTTTATTTTTTCCAAGGAAATTTCTTCGTGCATTCTCATGATTCCCACATACTCTTTGTCTTCTCCGAGGAAAAATCCTGTCAGTTTGCACCCTCTGTTAAGAGCTATCGGCAGAACTCCTGTAACTTTTGGGTCCAAAGTCCCGAAATGGCTTGTTTTCCTGAGATTTAATTTCTTTCTCACAAAATCCGAGACGTCAAAACTTGTCGGTCCTGAAGGCTTGTCTATATTTAAAATTCCAAATTCCAACAACTCGGAAATTTTTTTGTTTTCCTTTATTTTTTCTATGTCTGGTTTCATATTATTCCAACAAACTTTTTATATCGGGTTTTGCTTGAAAAACAATGAAAAAGGGGGATAAAAAACTTTTAGTTTCGCTTCTGTTCATTTTACTAACCTTCTCGTCTTTCGCGGCGTACTACAATTTTACCGGACGTGCAATATCTGAGGAAAATTCCGCGTCTTTAAATTCAGAGTACGGGACAGATTTTACGGACGAAAACTTGATTGTCTCAATTGATAACGACGACGCCTCGCAAAAGCATGTTTATAACTGGCTCAAAAATGAAATCCCTTCGCTGATTTTGAATCTGCCTTTTGAAAAAACAGATTACGATGTTTCAACAAAAACCAAGGATTATTCTTATTACGGAAATGATGGAGAAATAAAAAATGCTTCATGGGTAGAAAAATCAGGGCACGACGGATTCGGGGCGTACGAATTTAAGAGCGAAGGAGATTCAATAAATATTCTTTTGAAAGAACAAAAATTGGACGGGAGTTTCACTATTTCCGTCTGGATAAAACCGTCGTCGTTCTCGGAGGAATTTTCATATTCAGAAGACCTCACGCCAAAAATGACCTCTGCGTCAACTTCTGATTCTGAAAATCCGGAATTGTATTCTGTTTTTGAAAATTCCGGTTTTGATTTCTTGAAAAGCAATCCGCCTTACAAGGCATTTGACCACGGCAACGGAGTAAAAGATTACTGGGCGAGCAAATCCGAAGTGCCGCAATGGATTATTTTTGATTTCGGAGAATCAAACGAAAAAATTATTGAAAAATACACTTTGAAGGCGGTGGATTTTGAACACGGTTTGGATTATTCGCCGAAAAATTGGTATCTTGCCGGAAGCAAGGACAGTCTCAACTGGAATGTTTTGGATGTTCGTGAGAACAAAGAAGATTCAAAAGAAGACAGGCGCGGGAGAACCAGCGACGATCCCGACTGCCAAAAACTTGACATATGCAAAAATAAGGAAGAAATTGAAAATGAAGATATTGGCGGAGAATGGAAAACCGGAGAAAAAAGAAACTATTATCTGAACAACTCGGAAAAATACAGGTATTATTTGCTTAATGTAACCGAAACTTTTGGCGGCAAAAGAGTTTATATTGACGAGATAGAATACATGGAAAAAATCGTGGCGGAAAGTCCAGTAGTTTCTTTTTTAAATAGCGATGAAAATACAAAAAAAGAAGTTTTGAATTTAAGAGAAGAATTTGAGTTCAGCGTCGGAGATTCGGTTATTTCGTCGGGAAAAATCTCCGCGAATCAATGGAATCACATTGTTGCGATATTTGACGACCAAAATGATAAAATCAAACTTTATGTCAACGGCGTTCTTGAAGACGAAGAAACGGAGAAAAATTCAATTGCTGCGAGCATGATAAATATCGGTTCTGGAAACTTTTTAGGTTTTGTTGATGATTTGGAAATTTACGACTCTGTTCTTTCAGACGCCCAAGTGAAACTTCTTTCTGAAAAAATGAAAAATGTTATCTCCTTTGAAGAAACAGAAATTGGAGATGTTTGGAAATCTGAAATTTTCCTGATTGACAGTTACGGAAACTCAAAAAAAATAATCTCAAACTCTTTGGAAATCCTTGATTTTCCGATATGCGGCAACAACATCTGCGAAATAACAGAAACGCTGGAATCTTGCAATATTGATTGCGAATGCATCACAAACGAAGAATGTGACGACGGAATATCTTGCACGAAAAATTTCTGCTTGAACAGCAAATGCCAATACGAAAAAACCGACTCTTTATGCGACGACGGATTGTTTTGCAACGGCGCTGAATCGTGCGATTTGTTTCAGGGATGCATTTCCGGAACATTTGATTGTGATGATAATCTTGATTCAACGCTGGATTTGTGCGATGAATCTGTAAGACAGTGCGTGCATGAAGAAATAGATTTGAAAAATGATTCAGACAGCGACGGTGTTCTGGAAACCGAAGACAAATGTCCGAACACGCCGCCGGAACTGGCGGCGAACGTAAATATTTTCGGATGCCCGAATCCGATAGCGGAAGAATTTGATATAAAACCTGATTTTGAAAATATTGATTTGTTTGATATTTCGGAACCCGAAATCGGAATCTCCGGAGTGGGAAAGATTTCGTTCTTGAATCAAAACCTAAGTTTTTTGACATTGGTTGAAGACCATTACGAAGGCATTGATTTGGATTCAAATATAAACCTTGCAAAAAACAAAGTTTTCCTAAACAGCACCGCAATTCCCGCGTTGAACAGTTCTGCATTAATTACGCTGTCGTTCTCAAATATATCACCTCTTGACATTTTAAGAGACGGAAAAAAATGTTTTGAATGCGAAATAATCTTAATTGATGAATCAACAAATACCATAGTATTCAAGGTAAAACATTTCAGTCTTTACGAATTGGTTAATTCCGAAGAGGACGCGGGAACAGAATCAGCTTCTTCAGGATCTGTTTCATCTTCGTCGGGTGGCGGTTCTTCTGGAGGAAGTTCTGGCGGCTCTGGAATCTTTGGAGAAAGTTCAATCGGCGCAGATTCTTCTTCTGAAGAAACAGATGCAAGCGATTCCGGAAATTCTGAAAAAGAAACTCAAACCAAGACAACTTCACCGCAATCTGGAAACGAAGGCGTTCTGCGGAAAAAAATCAACGTCGGAGGAATCGCGATGCCGACTTGGGTTTTTGTTATTGTAACGCTTTTTTTATTCCTTGTATTTTATCTTGTCTATGAATATTCAAAAGAAAAACCGCATAAAAAATTGAATCGCAAGAGGTAGTTTAAATTTTTCCTGCTAAATATTTTTTCCGTTTTATTTCAGGAAATTTCTCAATGGCGTACCTCAACATTGTTCGCGGCATTTTTTTATAATGTCTTTTCAAAAACTTTTCCAATGTTTCCAAATCCCGTTTCCCGATTTCTCTTAACATCCATCCGACAGCTTTGTGAATTAAATCATGTTCATCTTTCAAAAGAATTTTTGAAATCTTCAAAGTATCTTCAAATTTCCCGTTTTTGATAAATTCAAAAGTGCTTATTATCGCAATTCTCCTGTCCCAAATGCTTTCCGATTTCGCAAGTTCGTAAAGAACTTTTTTGTCTTTGTCAATCAAATGTTTCCCGAGAATTTTGTCTGCAATGCAATCAACTAAATCCCAATTATTGCCCCTATGTTTGTTTTCAAGATAAAAATCCTTTATTCCCGCTTTTTCTTTTTCGTTAGATTTCTCGTATTTGTAAACCAGGATAAATAATCCCATAAGCCGATGTTCATGATATTTGCTTTCCAGTAACTTTTTCACGTCGTCTAAAACTAAATTCGTATACTTCCTCGCAAGAATCCTTTGTTCAGGAACTGTAAGTCCGAGAAAAATATCACCTTCTCCGTATTCCCCTTTTCCGGTTTTGAAGAATTTCGCATAAATTTTGGATTTTTCTTTGCTAGATTTTTCCAGGATTTCTTTTTTTAATTTTGCGAGGGACATGAAACTATAAGAATTTAAATCATTTATAATTTTATTGAATATGGCTGGAAAAATTGAGGCAATTGTATTTGATTTTGACGGAGTTATACATGATACCTTTGAGTTGGTTTATAGTATTCACAAAAAATTTCGTCCCGAAAGTTCAAGAGAGGATTATCGCTCTTATTTTGATGGAAATCTTTTTAAGACAGCAGGAAGAAATAAGGAGGGATATGAAAAATTCAAAGAGATTGAGTTTGAATTATTCAAAGAATTAAAGCTGGAAAAAAATATCCGCAAAGTTCTTGAAAAGTTGAGCAAAAAGTATGATTTATATATTATCAGCTCAAATTCTATAAAAAATTTAAATTTGTATTTTGAAAACAATAATTTTACAAATGTGTTTAAGGAGATTCTTGCCGCTGAAACTCATAAGTCCAAGACTGAAAAATTCAAAATATTGTTCAAGAAATATCATCTAACGCCGGAGTCTTGTTTATTTGTTACAGATACTCTGGGAGATATTTTGGAAGCCAACGAAGTTGGAGTTAAATCTATCGCCTGCACTTTTGGTTTTCATGAAAGAAAGAGATTGGAAAAAGGAAATCCATATAAAATAGTTTCCAGCTTTGATGGGGTGTTAAAAACTATTGAGGAAATGGATTTGAAAGTAAACTTTTTCAAAAACAAAAAATGAATCAAAAAACCGCATTAAAACAGCTGAAAATTCTCGCGAAAAAGCCAAAAGAAATGCGCCTTGCGGCGGAGTCCTGGAGTTCTGATTTCCAAATTTTGGTTTCCACGATAATGTCTGCAAGAACGCGCGATGAAACGACGATTCCTGTTGCGGAGAAACTTTTTAAGAAATATCCAAATTCAAAAAAACTCTCAAGAGCAAAACTTTCCGAAATTCAAAAAACAATCCGCCCCGTAAATTTTTTCAGAAATAAATCAAAAAATATAATCGCCTGCGCGAAAAAAATTGAGTCTGATTTCAAGGGAAAAGTCCCAAAAACAATTGAGTCTTTGATTTCACTGCCTGGCGTTGGAAGAAAAACAGCGAATGTCTTTTTGTCTGAAATTGGAAAACCAGGGATTGGAGTTGACACGCATGTTTCCTACATTTCGCAAAAACTCGGCTGGACGAAAAACAAAAATCCGCATAAAATAGAGAAGGATTTGAAAGAACTTTTTCCGGAAAAATATTGGAATGTTGTAAATTCCACGCTTGTTCGCTTCGGAAAAACTCATACAAGCAGAAAGCAAAAAGATAAAATACTTGAAGAGGTTAGGAGAGTAAGATGAAATCTCTCAAAAAATTCAATCTTCCTTTCGGAAAAGGCGTTGTGGAGGAAGAAGTTCAGATAATTTCCAAATATCACAAACCGACGATTCAACTGCTGAAATTTACAGAAGGAAACGCAAAAGGCACTTCAGCAATCAGATTCTGCTATTATGATGAAAAGGGAAGATTTCAAAGAGCCCCTTTGATAATAAACGAAGAAGATGCCAAGAAACTAAAAAAAGCTGTTGAAAAAACAATTAAATTAAAGAAGTTTCTGAAGTAATTAAAATGAAGATTAGAAAATTTAAGCCGTCTGATTCAAGAGAAGTTGGAAATTTAATAGCAAAAACATTCAAGAGATTTAATAATAATGAAGGAACCAAAGAAGGTTTAGAATGGTATTTGGGAATGTATAAAGACAAAAATTTAGATAACTTAAAAAAAAGATTAAAATCTAAAATATTTTATATTGCAGAAGAAGAAAACAGAATAATTGGAATGGTAAGAGGCACAGAAAATCGCTTAATCAACCTATTTGTGGATGGACAATATCATAGAAAAAGTATTGGAAAAATTTTGGTCGAAAATTTTGAAAGAGAGGCAAGAAGGAAAGGTTCACATAAAATAATCATTAGGGCATCTCTTTATGCAACACCATTTTATCAGGAGATGGGTTATAGAAGAACAACTGGAACACGAAATTTTAGAGGCATAAAAATAAATCCTATGGTAAAATCATTATAGAATGACTCCTTCATTTTGCCTTCCAAACCAAAACGGAAAAGAAATCTGCCTCTCCGATTTCAAAGACAAATGGGTTGTTGTTTATTTTTATCCGAAAGACGACACGCCAGGTTGCACTATTGAGGCAATTGATTTTACAAAAAAACTGAGAGAATTTGAGAAACTTAACGCGAAAATCCTTGGTGTTAGCGCTGATTCAGAAGAAAGCCATTGCAAATTCATGGAAAAGCACAAATTGGGAATTGACTTGCTTTCAGATTTTGATAAAAAAGTAATAAAACAATTCGGCGCATGGGGGAAAAAGATGATGTATGGAAAAGAATTTGAAGGGATAATCAGAAGCACTTTTCTGATAAATCCTGAAGGAAAACTTGCTTATGAATGGAAAAAAGTGAAGGCAGAAGGGCATGCGGATGAAGTTTTGGAAAAAATAAGGGAAATGAAAAGATGAAAAACTTAT
>CAZAOW010000010.1:0-2493 GCA_964487075.1 Candidatus Woesearchaeota archaeon
CTTTTCCTCATCAAGCAACTCTTTTTATTTTTTTATTAATTATTTTAGTTTTAAATTTACTAAGAAGACTCTATGAAAAAATACGTATGAAAAAAAAATAAATTTACTGCGCTACTTTTACTTTCTCCGTCTCGTATTCCTTTCCAAACTGAACTATATGCCCGATTACCGCCTTGATTCCTTTGAGATTGTACATTAAATCCTGCATGTCTCTAACTTTTCCAACTTGTCTCAAAACATATCTTGGGTCTAAATAAATTCTGTAATTCATTTGACACAATTGTTGAACTTCTTTGGTAGTCATGTCCGGCGTTTTGAAAACTGGTTCTGTCATATCAAATCTTTCGTAATCCTTCGGATCAAATCTGAACCAGCCCTTTTCTTTTCCTTCCTCGTACAAAGGAGTTCCGGGATAAGGAACAATAACTGTTGACTGCAAAATCTCCGCGTAACCTTTAGTCATTAATCTTGTTGCAAGTTTTATAGTTTCTAAAGCATCTCTTTTTGTTTCCCAAGGATACCCCACCATCATCGTTAAATGCACTGTAAGTCCTGCGCGAGTCGCGTCTCTGCACGATGTAACAACTTCCGGAATTTTTGTTCCCTTGTCAAGTTTGTCAATTGTTTTTTGGCATCCAGATTCCAATCCGTATTTCAATAACCTGAAACCAGCGGCTTTCATCATTTTATATTGTTCAAAATTCACCGCGCCGAATCTCATGTTTCCGGAATACAAAACTTTTTTGTTATATCCCGATTCAATCATCAATTTGCAGAATTTTTCCAACCACGGCCCGACGGTAATTGTTCCACAATCGTCAAAAATTTCTTTCACCCCGATTTCATCAACGAGGTATTTCACTTCTTTCATGACATTTTCCGGACTTCTTACTTTGAACGCGCCCTTCGGATAAAGCGTGTGGTCCCAAACGCAGAATGTGCATTTTCCGTACCAACAATCCCTTCCAGACATTATGTACGCAAGAGGCCTCCCCTTCAAATTGAATTCAATTTGATAATTTTGATTTTTTGTAAGTTTTCTGTCAATGATGGGAGCGTCGTCAAGTTTTCCGGTGAAGTTGTATCTCCCGTTGTCAACAATTTCTCCTTTACTATTACGATACCAAATTCCCTGCGGAATTTTCTTTCCGTCTTTTAAAGCGTCAAGCAATTCGCAGAACGCAAAATCATAATATCCTCCTTTTATTACAAAATCCAATGGGGAATTTTCCATGCTCTCGCGCGCGTCATAAGAAACGTGGTCTCCACACATCGCGATTTTCATGTTAGGAAATTTTTGCTTCAAATGTTTTACAGAAGCCCAATGTTTTTTTACCACAGGCGCTTTTGTTTCAAAAAAGAAAATGTCCGGTTTTTCTCTTTCAAGCATTTTGTCAAAATCCTGCGTGTTCATGTGCTCCGCGACAGCGTCGTACCAAATCACATTGTAACCTTTGTCTCTCGCCATCGTCGCCCCTGTCCCCATCGCAACGGGAAACAAAAAAGACGCAACTTGAAAATACTGAAATTGACGATTTTGAGAAAGCAAAGCCGTTCCTTTTATTGATTCAACAGGAGGATATCCGACGAGAACTTTATTGATTTTTGCAGGAGAATTTTTTTCTTCAACGATCTTTTTCGGTTTCGCAGAATCTTTAACCGCTTTTTTAACCATAGTTAACTAATTGTTTTCCGCTTTAAAAGTATTGTGATAATTATCTTTTACCAAAAATAATTTTTGAAGGAATCCTCTTTCCTTTAATAATTCTGAAAGGCGTAATTCCTCTTCCAGAAAGATAATTTCCAAGAGATTCTAAGGAGTTTGATTCATTAGATTCTTGTAATACAATCTCTAAGCTACTTTCCACTTTTTTTCTTTCCGTCCTTACTTTTTCCCTTTCATATCTGAAAAATTCATACGCTCCGCTTGCAATATTAGTCGCAAGCCACAATCCAGAAGGAGCAATCAAATAATATTTTCCAGGGATGTCTTCAATATTTAGGGAAAGCCCTTCCATAAAAAACAGAGTGTTAAAGACGGAGCCAACAAATCCAAGAATACCTTGTGCCGCGTCTGCAATATCCAGAATACTATCCCCCCGATGTTCTCTACTATAATAGTCTCTAAGATACGTTGCCACTACAAAATTTCCTCCTAACAACTTTCCCGCTTCATAAAAAGAATTTAAAACCATCCTTCCAATATTACTAAGAGTTTCCAAATTTTCATTTCTTCTTGAAATTGCTTGTTCGGTCATAAAAACTTAGAAATATTGTTATTTATAAATTATCTCTTTTTCTCAATTTCTTTCACGATATTTATTTCGCATTCAAAACATTTCCATTCGCTCATGTTTACATTCGGGTCATTTTCGTGTTCTGTGCAGTATCTTAAACTCTCGTAAAATCTCCCGCATTTCGGACAACGATAAAAATTTTGTTTTGCCATGTTAATGTTTTATTTTGCTGGTTTAAAAAAACTTGTATTCTCAA
>CAZAOW010000010.1:2593-10901 GCA_964487075.1 Candidatus Woesearchaeota archaeon
AATCATTCCGCTTCCGTATGAAACGTGAATTATCAAATAAATAAAAGGCAGAAAAAAAACCGCTTTGAAATTATTATTTTTTAAAGCATCATGAATTGAAAACAAAAAAGCGAGAATAACATACGCTGTTGCAGGGAGAAAATGCACAAAACCGAAAAACGGGATTTTCGCGAAAACCCAATATCCGGAACTTATCGCGTTTCCCGTTATTGTTAGGTTTGAAAATATCAACACGAAAAACAAAACAAGGTAAATGAAAAATAAACTTGGAATAAGAACGTAAGGTCTCCTCGTCAATATTATTTTTGGAGAGTCTATAAATGGCCTGACCTTTCCGTAATTAAACATCTGTTTCATGAAAGCTTTTACCGTAGGTCTTCTTTTGTGGTAAACAATCATCTCTGGAGAATAGGCGATTTTTAATCCTGCATCTTTGGCGTCTTCTATGAATCTTGAATCTTCTCCAGGGAAAAGTTTTGTGTTGAATTTTATTTTGTCCATCACGCTTTTTCTGCACAAAAGATTTGCACTCGTAAGCATACTCTCTTCCACGTCAAAACTTTCCTTTTTCTTGGAATATCTGTGCACTCTTCCAAAAGCTCCGAATGCAGACGTAAGGGCGTGTCCTGAAATTTTGGCGAAACCGCCTTCATCCAATGGAGAAAGTTGCGGACCCCCGACGATGTCAATTTCTTTGTGGTTTTGAAAAAATTCTTCAGCTTTTTTTAAATAATCTCTCTCCAATGTTGCATCATCGTCCAGGAAAGCGATAATTTCTCCTTTCGCTTTTTCAGCGCCTTTGTTTCTGTTTTCGCTCGGATTCAGTCCGGACACGACAACAACATGAAAATCATTTTTAGGATAATCAAGCTGTTTTATTGACTCTAAAATAGGCGCGTTTCTTCCGGGAGCAAGAGGGACTACAAGAGAAAATTTCATGAAAAAGACAGGAAAATTAAGTTTTAAAGATTATTGTGATTTATCCGCGCCATGTCCAAAGAATTTCTCGGAATAATATTTTCTGAAATATTGTATTTTGAATACACATCATTTTAAACCCGAATTAGGAATGGTATGTTAAGGAGAAGAGATGTATGATTGATTTATCGTTGGTTGTTCCCGCACATAATAGTGAAAAAGTCATAAAAAAAACAGTGGAAGAATACTATTCTTTTTTTTCCGATAAGGTCAACAAAATGGAGATTATTACAGTCTGTAACGGATGCAACGATAATACTGTTAAGATATGCAATGAACTTAAGGGAAAGTTTCCCGTCAAAGTTGTGGAACTGCCCCAAAAAGGAAAAGGCTACGCGTTGATAGAAGGGTTCAACAATTCTCAATATGAAATCGCTGGTTTTTTGGATGCCGACAACCCGTTTGATTTAAATAAAATAATAAAAATGATTTCTTTGTTGGACCGCGGAGACATTGTTATAGCTTCAAAATATCTCAGGAAACAGTTGAGAATTCAGGACTCTCTTTTAAGGAGAATTATTTCAATCGGTGGAGGCATCGTCTCCAAGATTTTATTTAACTTAGATGTAAGCGATACTCAAGCAGGGGCGAAATTTTTCAAGAAAAAAGTTTGGGATACGATAAGCAAAAAACACTTTATTTGCAGAGGTTTTGACTTTGATATAGAATTTTTGTACAAATCTAAAAAAGCGCGATTTAAAATAATAGAGTTCTACATCCCTCTGGAAAGATATGTTAAATTCAGCACATTCCGGCTAAAATATCTCCCGGGAATGTTTAAAAGACTAATTAAATTAAGATTTTTAGGATGAATCGGGTTTTGTTAACATTTGATGTTGAAGAATTTGATTTGCCTAAAGAATTCGGTTGTGATATTTCAGAAGAAAAAATGTATGAAATTTCAAGACAAGGACTTCATGCGATAACCTGCCTTTTGGACAAACATAAGATTAAAGCCACTTTTTTTGTAACCGCAAATTTTGCAAAAAGATATCCTGAGATATTAATAAAACTGGAAGAAGAAGGACACGAAATAGCAAGCCATGGTTACGACCATTCTTTGATGAATCAGAATTTCAACCAAATAAAAAAAGCCAAGCAGGAAAAAGAAAAAATAATTGGGAAAAGAATTTACGGACACAGAGCTCCGAGATTTAATACAAGATACTTGAAAGACTTGCCAAATATTGGTTTTGTTTACGATTCTTCAATTCATCCAACTTTCATTCCTGGAAGATATATGAATCTATTCAAGAAAAGAGGAATGCACAAAATAGGAAAGATGATTGAGATTCCACCTTCGGTTTTGCCGTTGATTAGGTTGCCGATATTCTGGCTTGCGTTTAAAAATTTTCCAAAATCTTATCGGAAAATTTTCGCAAAAATAAACTTTCTTTTTTCAAATTATTTAATGCTAGTATTTCATTCTTGGGAATTTGCGGATTTGAGTAGTGTAAAAATACCTAAATTTATCAAAAAGAAACATGGAAAAGAATTTACCAATTTGCTTGAAGATTACATAATTTTCTTGCAGAAAAGATATTCTTTTAGCACTGTCAAAAATTTCCTGAAAATTGAATGAAAGTTTTGAATATTTTAAGACTTTTTTTCGCGAAGAATAAGAATCATTCCTATGATTGAAGGCAATATTCCGTTTATCACAAGATTTATTAAGGACATTGAAAAGATTTTCGTTCCGGGAATTCCAAGAAGTCCGAAAAGACTTATCATTGCGGCTTCTCTTGTTCCCAAACCGTTGATTGTTATCGGGATTTGTCCAACGAAAGTCGTCAAAGGCATGAAGAGAAGAAAATAAAAAAAAGAAACATTTATGCCGACGGAAAGCCCTATAAAATAAAATATTGAATAAAGCACGATCCAATTTGTCAAGCTGAAAAAAATAAAAATCGGGAAAAACCTTTTTTCAGGCATATCTTCGTAAAAAGAATTAAATCCGTCTTTTGCAGTTTCTTTGATTTTTTTTGGGAGAAATTTCATGTAGAAAACCCTAAGGATTGCGCGGCTTCTGTTTTCATCCATAAATATCAATGTAAACAAGATTATTCCTGCAATTCCGGCGAGAGCGTAATGAAAATAACTTATTGAAAAAGTTTTCCTGAAAAAAAAACTTGAAATCAAAACAAGAATCAACAGCGAAGCGACATCCAAAATTTTTTCCAGAGCATAATTGCTTATCCCCTTTCCATATCGGTCTTTGTTGTATTTTTTTAGATATTCAATTCTTATGACGCTTCCGATTCTTGACGGAGTAACAAAACCGTAAAATCCGCTCATCAAGTTGGTTTTTAATGCATATTCAAAAGGCACGCTGATTTTTTGCTGTCTCGCTATAACAAACCATTTTAATGTTGACGTGAAAAAAGAAATGAATATCATCATAATGGCGATGGAAAGAAAAAATAAATCCGCGTTTTTTATTTCGCCGAATATGCTGAAAATGTCAAGTTTGAAAAGCAAATAAAAAAAAATGAGAATTCCTATGAATGGCAAGTATTTTCTAAACTTCATCTTAATTCTGCTCCGAATAAAACAAATCCTAAGATTATAAAAACAATCTGGAATCCGTTAATAAAGTAAACAATTTCTTTTTCATAAACTTTCCCGCTGGGTTTTAGTTTCTTGAGTATGAAAAGTGAAAGATGCGTCAGACCGTAAATTTTCTCGTACGGCATTTCAAGAGTTTCATCTTTGTTTATTTTTACAAAACTTTCTTTTTTCAATTTTCCCCTGCATTTTAAGGTTGTTTCAATAATGTATGGAATAAAAAAGAAAATCGTAATCTTTTCTATGTTACCGAGAATCGCGATGCATGCAATCGTGGCTCCGATGCAATAGGTCAGGATGTCTCCCGGAAAGACTTCGGACGGATATTTGTTATAGATATAAAATGCGGAGAGACAAAAAACCATGATAAGGCAAATCAGACTGAGCCAGGCATTTCCAGAAAGCCATGTTGCAAGCGATAACGATGAGAATATCAAAATGCCCTGGCTTGCTTCAAGTCCGTTTAATCCCGCAAGAAAGTTGTATGTTGCGCTTGCTCCGACAATTCCTAAAGGGATGAAGAAAAACGGATAAAATAATCCGAATTGTATCCCAATCATTTCAGATTCTCCTGCGTTTATGACGATTAAGGGAATTGATGCGAAAATCAATAAAAAAATTCTGACTTTTTTGTTCAGTCCGATTTTCCATCCAAGAATGTCGTCAAACAAACCCACTGCAGAAGCGATTATTATCACATTGAGCATTGAAAAAATTTCAATAAGATTTTCCGCAGTTTTGAAGTAAAAAGTTTTTATTGCGATATAAACGAAAACTCCGAAGACAAACCCCATTAAAACAGAAATCCCGCCAACTTCAGCCACGTCTTTTTTCTCTGTCTTGTGTATGTCTCTTCCAATGAACCCGGCGTTTTTAGCTCTTTTAATCCAAACAGGGACAAAAAATAAAGTTAGGAAAAAACCGAATAAAACAGGAATTAACAATATCGGTTCCATTAATACTCTCCCGGTTTTGCAATATCCACTTCCGGATTTGCGAAGTCTTTTTCAAGATATTCTATGTTTTCTTTGATATCAGAAGGATATTTTATTTCCCATATATTTATCGGTCCTTGGAATCCTTGAAAATAAATGAACTCTCCAGAGGTTATTCCCTGTTGCTTTAAATTGTCCACAAAAAGATTGCTTTCTGTATGCACGAGTTTGAAATAATCTGAGTTTTGTCCAAAAAGATAAATCCTTGCCAAATTGGAATGAACGGTTCTTGAACTTAGGTACATCATCGCTCCGATGTTGTTCATGGAATATTGTCCGTTGCTTAAATCCACTCTTGGGAAAATGAAAACTCCCGCATCAACGCCAGAGCCGAAATCATAAAGTTTATTGTTAAAATAAACATATCTAATTTTTTCCGAATATTGATTTGAATTGTAAATATATATCACATTGGGTTGCATAATTTCAGATTGGTTCATCGTAACAATTACAGCTCCTATACCTGCCATTTTTCTTGGAAGCAAAATTTGTTTGCCGTCTTTTTCCAAAACAATGTCGTCGTCATTTCCAAATCCGGCAGGATAGACATAATTTGTTTCGTTCCCATTCACCTTTGTTTGCTGGTCGTCCATAACAAGAGTAGGGATGTAAGAAATTCTGTCATAATTTTCATCAGAACCTATGCTTGAAAATGCCGTGTACTTTCCTATGTCCGTTGAATCAATAAGAAGGTGCGTTGCATTGTGGGTATACAAATATTCCATCATGTCTTTGCTATCTTCCGGCGTCCCCGTTAAAACAAGTCTCCCCATTAAATGATTCCAGTATCCTATTGAATTTCCGCCGTCTAAAATAGTAGCTCTGTTTCCGATGCTTTGAACCCAGTATCCATAATCCCACCAATGCGCAAAGACTGAATTTACATCCGTGTTATCGCGAATCCAAGCCATCGCTTTTTGCCATTGAACATTGTATGATGAAGGCGAGTAGGCGGAAGCTGTTGCGACGTCGGATTGATAATAAACCCAAACTGTAAAAACCGATGAAATAATGACTATCAACGCGATAACGCCAAAGATAAATTTGGACATGTCTTCTTTTTCATTCAAGTATCTTTCTGAAACTTTCACTATCAAGAATGCAATTGCAATTGGGCTAACAGCGCCCAAAACCATGACGAGTCTTATTCCTGCTCTTGCCCCGATTATCGCAAGAGTAAGAATTATGAAGTACATTATATATGAAAAATTAAATTCCGCAAAAACAGCATGTTCTTCTCTCTTGTGTCTTTTGTAATAATAATATCCGAAAGCCCCGAGGAAAATAAGCCAGCTTCCGAAATAAACTGTAAAACTTAAGTTGCTTGTTCCGTTGAGATTGCTTCCAGAAGAATATTTGCTGAAGATTAATCCGGTTAAGAAAATAAAATAACCGAATGTTAAAATAATTTTTTCTTTTTTGCTCATTTTTTCTATGAGTTTGTTAAACAAAATAATCGCTCCAGAAAAAAACAACCAAAAAAATAACGGGATTTCACGAATATTCGGACCGAAATTTTCCTTCCAGTCGTTGATGAAAAACGGCTGTTTGTTTTCAGCGACAGTAAGTCCGAATCTGCTGGGTTGCGGGTCAATTAATGCAGCTTTAATTTCAATTATTTGGCTGGATATCATGTCTGGTTTGAAAGCGACCGCCATCAAAACAATTAGAACAGAAACAGACGCAATTGCATAGAATAATTCTTTTGATAAGCCGGTTTTTTTCCTGAGATTTTCAAATTTTGCGATTTTTATTAAGAACAAACTAAAACTTATTATTACTAAAATTCCTATCGCAGATCCTGTTGAAGTGGAAGAAATTAAATTATTAACGCCGTACCTTGTTGAAAATGGCATCATTGTTGCAAAAGATGAAAAAAGCCATAGTCCGTAAACAACCGCTTCGCGTTTTTGCACTTTCCCGAGGATAAAAGCAAGGAAAGTTGCAAGTCCGATTGAAAAGAACACGTAAATGACTCCGCCCCAGACAAGAGCCATTAATCCTGTCGTAATTCCAGCCAAAATCCCAAAAATTATTCTGTTTCTGAATTTTTCAGATGTGAACGCTTCAAGATAAAAATAAAACGCGAGGAACATGAAAAAAAATGCGGCAGATTCTTTCTCAGGAATGCCTGCAATTGTTCTTGGCAGCAAAGAAGGCACGAGGACGAAAAAGGCAGTTGCAATTAATGCGATTACATTTCTTATCTCTTTTTTTTCCATGTAAAAAACTTTTCTCGCAAAAAGGAAAAAAGCAACCGTTGTCAGGGCAAACATCATAACCGGAAACCATATCGCAGCATAAGTTACACTGACGCTTTCATTGAAAAAATGAAGTATATTGTAAAACCACACGATTAAGTATGAAAGAAGTTTCATTTCCCCGGCAGTATCATATCCCAACGGAACATATCTCATCGCATCAACTGCCGCCAAACTTCCGTTCTCAACGATTTCTTTTGCCCATCGCAAAAACAAAAACGGATCAAGGTCTGGGGCAAGAGTCCAATCGTTGGTTGTAACGTCTTTTAAATTAATTATGTTTCTGGTTCTTATGTAAAACCCCACGAGAACTATTCCTGCTAAAAGAAGATAAATTATCCAATCCCTTTTTTGTTTTAAGTAAGAAAAAATTTCTCTTTTCCTTCTTTCAATTGTTTCCTCTCCCGAAGATTCCATCTTGATAAAATCATCTTATTTGTATATAAAGATTTCTTAACTAACTGAACAGTATCGGTGTAAGATACACTTCAATAATGCCTGCCCCGACAATAAGCATTATTGATATAAAAAGTAAAATCACGACGTTTTCAAGAACGTGCAGAAATCTGTAATTTGCAAATCCGTTTCTTATTATTCCGACACCGAAAATTCCGCCGGCAAGTGCTGTTATAAAATATGCCGCAACTTCCGGAAGTCCGTGAATCATATATCTTGCGACTCCTATGGGAATTTCATTTATTTGATATTGGGTGAAAATCCCGATTGCCGTGGAAATGACAGACGCGTTCCACGCGAGAATGAATATCGCGCCTGCGCCGAAAATCAGAGAAAAAATGAGCGTGAAAATCATTACATAAACGTTGTTGCTTATTATTGACAGCAATCTTGCGGTTTTCGTCGCAGCCCCTGTCGGACCTATTTTGTCAAATGCATAATGCTGCACGCAGTTCTCAATGCTGTCGGGGGAATTAATCATGCAATACGTTTGTATTTGCGCATTGAACAGCGTTTGATCCTGAAGGATTATATACCAAAATGAGAAAGCAATTATGAAGCCGAAAAAAAGCCACACGAAAGCGTAAATGGCGTCGCTGTGAACTTTCCATACGCTCAAAAACCCGGTTGTTTCCTCGTCTTCTTTCTCCTCAATTTTAATCAGATAGTACATGAAAGGCAGCGAAAACATGACGCAAAATGTTACGACGATGATCCCTGAAAAATTGTACAAAACCGCGTCGTTTGAAAAAAACCACTTCACAAGAAGTATTGAAAGCGACGCATACAAAAGACCTATAAAAAACATTTTCCACGGACCTTTTTCAAGCCGTTGCGGGTTTATCAGTGATTCAAGCATGACAGAAATAAGAAAAAAGCTCTTTTAAATATTTGTTAAATAAAAGACTTACTTGAAGATTTCAACAGAATCTCCAACGCGTAAATCACGTAGACCCAAATAATTGTTAACAGTTACAACTCTTTCTTCTGATGGACTGCTTGCATCACCCTTCATTGTTACATCATAAACTAAATCGTTAATTGTTATAGTTC
>CAZAOW010000011.1:0-1902 GCA_964487075.1 Candidatus Woesearchaeota archaeon
TTGGCTCCCGGACGAACGAGCTAAAAGTTGTTAAACTTTTTGCTAGACGAACGGAACTTTATTTTATATCTGTAAAACAATTTAAAAAGCTGTTGATATTTTTACTGAAGGAAAAATGGGCTTAGGAAAAAATTTTGGAACCGGAATTTTGTCGTTATTCTTGATATTATTTTTGTCTTTGATAATAATGTTTCTGTCTTTGAATTCTCTTCTTTATCCGTCGGTTTACAAAGATGTCTTTGAAAAAAACGATTTTTACGGATTTCTTGAAAATTCTATGGACAAAACGGGGGGCGGGACGTTCATTTTATTTGAAAACGGCGTGAAAACAACCGTTGATTCTTTGTTTGCAAATTTTCTTTCTTACATAAGAGGAGATTCGGACAACCCTGATTTAAAAGTGAAAATTGACCAAGAAAAATTAAGGGATTTTCTTGAAGAGAATGTAAAAGATTTCCCATCGTGCATTTCAGGGCAAGAAGCTTTTGACAAAAACAACGACGTGGTTTGCAAACCCTCTGGAAAAACAGACTCTGAATTTCTTGACGAAGTTCTTGAAAAAAAGAACATGACATTTTTTGAATCCGATTCCGTGGATCTCGCGGACGTTTATGGATTGTCAAACCCGGAATTTCAAAAAATTAGAAGTTATGTAATTTTATATAAATGGATTTTATATTCGTTGTTTTTCCTTGCTTTGATTGCCCTTGCGTTCATCTTTCTCGCCTCTGAAAAAAGTTTCCTTTCAACTTTCAAGATTTTCGGAGCAGCTTTGTTCGTCTCCGGAGTTTCAATTGTCGTGTCTGTTTTAATATTAAATTCTTCTTCCGGCGTCATCGTTGAAAACATTCAAACGCCGCAGGATTTTACAATCCTGAAAGATTTGGTTTCAGATATTTTGTCGGCAATCACGGGAAAGATGAATTTCTACGGATATTCTATAATTGGCGCCGGCGCGATAATCTTCGCCGTCTTCTGGATTTTGAAAAGAAAAAAGGCAGAAGTATGAAAGACAACAAATTAGATAAGGTTGATTAGGTAGTTTTAAAAATCTGTTTTTGAATTAACTTATTAAACAAATGGCTGCGGGATTCGTAAAAACCCGCGGGCGGTTTTTACTATGGCAAAACCTTGGATTTTCCTGTTTGCAATTCTCGTGATTTTAGTCGGGACTTTGCTTCTTAATTTTCTTAATGCAAGCGTCTCCGGAAATTCCGTGAAAAACGAATTTTATTATTCTTTCACAAAAGCGGTTTGCGACGGCGAAAATTTCTGCGAAGATTATGAAATAAAATGCAATAGTAATAAAACTTTTTCAATTTCTGCAACAGGTTTCGCAGTTCAATTTCCTGAAGAATGGAAGGACCCGAGAAATAAAGAGGATATAGAAAAATTATGTTGATTGGAATCTCTGGAAGACCTGCAGCCGGAAAGGAGACCATAACCGGTTTTTTGAGAAACAAAGGTTTCACATACAACGAAACTTCCAAACTTCTTAGAGAGGAACTTGAAAAACAGGGGAAAGAAATTACGAGAACATCAATGCAGGATATTGCCGACGGTTGGAGAGAAAAACACGGCGCCGGAGGAGTTATGAAAAAATTTCTGGAAGTTCTTGATTTGAATAAAAACAACATAATAGACAGCTTGAGAAATGTCGGCGAGGCGGAATTTTTAAAAAACAATGTAAATGATTTTATTCTTATAGCTGTTGACGCCCCGAGAAAACTGAGGTTTGAAAGAACTTTGTCGCGAGGAAAGGAAAGCGACCCGAAAACATGGGAAGAATTTGTAAAAGTTGACGAGAGGGACAATTTTGATTCTGCAAATCCGATGGGACAACAAACCGGGAAACTTATAGAAATCGCGGACTTTGTAATCGTGAATGACGAAGATTTGAAT